>JAYVLZ010000207.1:0-6608 GCA_043759175.1 Chitinophagaceae bacterium
CTGAAAAAGCAATCATGGAACAAATAAATAAACGACATCTGCAAAGAAGAATTAAACAAAATCACAATGATTCAACATGACTTGTCAAAGTAGAATTAAGCTGTTGTTTAAATAACTTCAACTCACCTTTAATAAAAGGTTCCCAATAACATTCAAGGCTTTAACTGAAGCAGTCTTTCATTCATACATTTATTGTAATTTCATATCAAACATATGTTGGGTTGATACAATTTATTTTAAATGAAAAAGAAGTTAACACCAATGTATCTCCCGGTACGTTGCTGCTGGATTTTATCCGCTATCATAAAAATTTAACTGGCACCAAAATTGGCTGCAGGGAAGGCGACTGCGGAGCCTGTACTGTATTGGTGGGTGAAATAAAAGATGGCCAATTGGTTTACCGTTCCGCTACTTCTTGCCTGATGCCAATTGGCAATGCTAAAGCAAAACATATCGTAACAGTAGAAGGCGTAAATATCGAAGGGCTTAATTTTATTCAGCAATGTTTTGCAGAGGAAGGCGCAACGCAATGTGGTTTTTGTACTCCTGGTTTTATAGTATCACTGGCAGGTTTTTGTTTGAATGATAAACAGCCTTCCAAAGATGCGGCGATTGCTGCTGTGGATGGTAATATCTGCCGCTGTACCGGGTATAAATCTATTGAAAGAGCTACAGGAAAAATTGCAGATAAGTTAAATGAAAGAAATAATATTGATGCAATTGAATTTGCCATTGAACAAAAAATCCTGCCTTCTTATTTTAAAACGATCAAAACAAAATTGGCCGTTTACTTATTGCCTTCAAATGGTACAATAAAAAAGGAAGGAACAGCTTTACAATATTTAGGTGGTGGTACGGACTTATATGTTCAGCAACATGACAGCATGCCCAATGTGGAAATCGATTTTCTTTTTGATCAATCGCATTTGAATGGCATTACACAGTTTGGTAACAAATGTTTCCTGGGTGCGTCAGTTACGGTTACAGATTTATTAGAATCTCCAATTTTTAATAAATATTTTCCAAACTTAGGCAGGTATATTAAATTGATTTCTTCCACCCAAATCCGCAATATGGCCACCATTGCAGGTAACTTTGTTAATGCTTCTCCAATTGGTGACTTTACCATTTTCTTCCAGGCACTGAATGCACAGTTAATTTTAAGTGATGGAATCAATATGAGAGAAGTGCCACTCAGAAAATTTTACAAAGGCTATAAAAAAATAGATAAAAAAAGTGATGAGCATATCGAAAAAATTTATTTCGAATTGCCTGCTGCATCCACCAAATTTAATTTTGAAAAAGTATCTAAGCGTACACATTTGGATATAGCCAGTGTAAATTCGGCTATCAGTCTTAGTATGGATGGGGACATGATCATCGATGCAGGTATTGCAGCCGGAGGTATTGGCCCGGTACCGGCTTTCTTAGAAAAAAGCTCCACTTTTTTAAAAGGTAAAATAATAAATGCAGCTGTAATTGAAGCGTTGATTGAAACAGTGCAAACAGAAATATCACCCATCAGCGATACCAGGGGTACGGCAACGTACAAACGCTTTTTATTATCACAACTGATCAGGGCGCATTTTATTATTTTATTCCCTGAATTTGAATAGCCCAATTGATTAGATGATGTTGTACTTGAATTATAAATCATATTAAATTAACTTTTATGAAAGAACTGAATAAATATGTAGTAGTTGACAAAGAAATAGTTGGAGGAAGCCCAGTTTTCCGGGGGACAAGAGTTACTGTACAGACTTTGTTTGATTACCTGGAAGAAAGTTCGCTGGATGAATTTTTAAAAGGCCACCCCTCTGTTTTAAAAGAACAGGCAGAAGCGGTAATTGAAATAGCTGCTCAAAAACTATTTACTGAAATAGCACGATGAAGATTTTATTAGATGAAAATATTGATGTACGTTTCAAACTTTGTTTTCCGTCAGCATATGGGGTTTACATTGTAAAGGATATGGGCTGGAATGGAATAAAAAATGGGCAGTTGTTATTATTGCTGGCAGAAAATAATTTTCATTACTGGATCGTGGTAGATAAAAATATACCTTACCAGCAAAATATAAATACTATACCATGCCCTGTAATAATTTTAGATGTTTACAGAAATACACTGAAGCATATTGAAATGCTTTTGCCCAAAATTGTACAGTTGTTGGAAGATGGGGTATCTGAAAAAATAATTGTAATAAAGTAAGTCATGAGGAATATTGATTCTTATACACACACAAGAGGTGAATCTGTTTACTTAGATGACATACCCGTATGGGCAGGCACTTTGTATGCAGCCTGTTTTGATTCGCCTGTTGCACATGGAAAAATTATTAGCTTGGATATTAGTGAGGCAACACATGCCAGTGGTGTAATAAAAATACTTACTTGTAAAGACATCACCGGTGAAAATCAAATAGGCGGTATTATTCCGGATGAACCGTTGTTTGCAGATCATCATGTTCATTTCTGCGGAATGCCAATTGCATTGGTAATTGCTGAAACAGATCAACAGGCAAGGGCAGCAGTAAAGAAAATAAAGGTTGAAATTGAACCGCTTCCTGTTATTACCGATCCACGGGAAGCTGCTGCTAAAGGTGAACTGATCATTCCTCCACGTACTTTTAAAATGGGTGATACCGCTGCTGCATGGAATGAATGTGAATATATTTTTGAAGGAAGGGCAGACACTAACGGACAGGAACACCTGTATATAGAAACGCAGGGAGCTTATGCTGTGCCGCAGGAAAACGGGGTGGTAAAAGTATATTCCTCTACACAGGGGCCAACTGCTGTGCAAAGAGCCGTAAGCAAAGTAACAGGCTTAGCAATGCACCAGGTAGAAGTAGATGTTACCCGTTTGGGCGGCGGCTTTGGTGGAAAAGAAGACCAGGCAAATACCTGGGCAGCATTGTGTGCATTGGCTACGCATTTATTGAGAAGACCTGTAAAATATGCTTTAAGCAGGATGGAAGATATGCGTATGACCGGCAAGCGCCATCCATATTCTTCTGATTATAAAATTGGATTGAGTAAAGATTTAAAACTGCTGGCGTATGAAGCAACGATTTATCAGAATGCCGGTGCTGCGGCAGATCTTTCTCCGGCTGTAATGGAACGTACATTGTTTCATTGCACCAATAGTTATTTTATTCCAAATGTAACAGCAACAGCATACAGTTGCCGTACACATCTTCCACCTAATACGGCTTTCAGGGGATTTGGCGGACCGCAGGGAATGTTTATAATTGAATCTGCCATTGCACATGCAGCAGATGAATTAAATATTGATGCCGCTGTTATTCAGCAAAAAAATTTATTACAAACCGGTGATGAATTACCCTTTGGACAAAAAGTAGTGAGTGAAGCAAATGAATGCTGGAGTAGAGCAGAACAATTGTATGAGTTGGATAAAATAAAAAAAGAAGTAGCAGATTTTAACTCCACTAATAAATTATTCAAAAAAGGTATTGCCTTAATGCCTGTTTGTTTTGGTATCTCGTTTACAAATACACTAATGAACCAGGCAAGAGCATTGGTACATGTATATACCGATGGAAGTGTGGTGGTGAGTACCGGCGCTGTGGAAATGGGTCAGGGAGTAAATACAAAAATACTGCAGGTGGTAGCTCATACTTTTTCCATTAATCCTGCAAAAGTAAAAGTGAATAGTACGAATACTTACCGCATTGCCAATACTTCTCCATCGGCTGCAAGTTCCACGGCTGATCTCAATGGCAAGGCTGCATTGATTGCCTGTACCGAAATTATAAAAAGGTTAAAAGTAATTATTGCCTCAGAGTTGAAAGTAAATGAAGATGAAATTGAATTGAAAGATGAATATGTTTATGCATCCAATAACAAAACTGAATTTGACTGGAAAAAACTGGTGCAGTTGGCGTATGTAAAAAGAATCAGTTTGTCAGAGCATGGGCATTACGCTACACCGGAAATTTATTTTGATAAAACAAAAGAGAAGGGACACCCATTTGCTTATCATGTTTACGGCACAGCAATCATAACAGCAACAGTTGACTGCATCAGGGGTACTTACGAATTTGATTCTGTAAAACTGGTGCATGATGTTGGTTCCAGCATGAACCCACTCATAGATATCGGACAGATAGAAGGTGGCGTGGTTCAGGGTATTGGCTGGATGACGATGGAGGAAATTGTGTATGATGAAAATGGTAAGCTGCAGTCCAATGCATTGTCCACTTATAAAGTACCGGATATTTATTCTGTACCAAAAGAGATTAGTATTGAATTTTTGCAAATACAAAAAGATAACCTCGCCATTTTTAAATCAAAGGCTGTGGGTGAGCCACCGCTGATGTACGGCATTGGCGCTTTCTTTGCATTGCGGAATGCCATTAAAAATTTTAATCCTGCTGCAAAGCCGGCTTTTAATGCACCGATGACAGCAGAAAAAGTATTAATGAATTTATATCCTGAAAAGGTGGCTGCAATGGAAGCTAAATTGCAGCCTGTTGCGGAAAATAAGCAATTATAAATCAATGCCATTTTGTTAAGAACTTTTTATTGCCCCGTCCTTTAGGGCGGGGATAAATAAAAATAATAAACCCGGGCTTTAGCCCAAAATTGTTTGGGCTAAAGCCCATGTAAGAGATTAATTTCTTTTATCACTGCCCTAAAGGGCAATGTCATTTAGTTAAGGTTTTTAATTGCCCCGACCTTTAGGTCGGGGTAAATAAAAATATTGGGCTTTAGCCCAAAGACTGTTTGGGCTAAAGCCCGGAAGAGAGAATAATTTCTTTTATCTGCCCTAAAGGACAGTGCAATTGAAGCTTGTAATTAAAAAATATCCTTAACTAAATGTCATTGCCCTAAAGGGCAGTGCAATTGATGGATTCAATTAAAACATTTGCTTAACTAAACCGAATTGAATTATAGATCTTAATACAATCATTCTCTTTTAGGGATAGGGGATATGCAAAAAAAACTTCTTACCTGGCAATTTATTTATAACAGTCTTCGGCAACACGTTGAAGTAATATTATTGTATGTGCTGGAGAGCAAGGGCAGCAGCCCCGGCCGCCAGGGATTTTTTATGGCAGTAAATGAACAGGGTGAAATGAGCGGTTCCATTGGGGGAGGAATGATGGAACATAAATTTGTGGAGCTTGCAAAAGCAAAACTGCAGCAGGACATAAAAGAACGATCCCTTCATCAGCAATTTCATGATAAAGTTGCCTCAAAAAACCAAAGCGGTATGATCTGCTCTGGTGAGCAAACTATTTTTATTTATACATTGCAACATAAAGATGCAGGGCACATCGGTGCAATCATTAGCGCTTTACAAAAACATGAAAATGGATCATTGCAATTAAGTTATGATGGCATTTTATTTTCCACTGCTGTTGCTGCTGTAAATTATGCTTATGTAATAAAAGGAGAAAGGGATTTTTTATTTCAGGAAAAAATCGGCTATCACAATCAGCTGTACATTATCGGCGGCGGGCATTGTTCTCTGGCGTTTTCGCAGCTCATGAGTACCATGGATTTTTATATTCATTTATTTGATGAAAGGGAAGAATTGAATACGATTATAGAAAATAATTTTGTGCATGAAAAGCAAACCGTAGATGGATATGAAATATTGGCTGAATTGATCCCTTCAGGAAAAAATAATTATGTTGTAATCATGACTTTTGGCTACCGCACAGATGAAACTGCATTGAAAGCTTTACTCAATAAAGAGGTTGCATATCTTGGATTGCTGGGAAGTAAAAAGAAGATTGAAAAAATGTTTGCTGATTTGTTGCAGGAAGGAATATCGCAGGAAAAGCTAAGTAAAATACATGCCCCGATCGGAATGCCTGTTAAAAGCCAAACACCGGAAGAAATAGCAGTGAGTATTGCAGCGGAGATTATTAAAGTGAAGAATGAAAGGTTGTAATCGGTTATACGAATTGAAATTTACTAACGAATTATTTCTGCTCAATAAAATTATAACTGTTGAGAACCTACGCCTGGCTGAAGCGGTTACCCCGGTGAAGAATTGTGTGATGGATTTGTGCCGGAGTAAAAGCGAAAGACAGGACCGAAGCCGAATAAAGTTTTTCAGTGTGCGTACAAATTATTTTAAATGTCTTTATTCACAATTAACTATTCACAATTCACGCCATCAATACAACGTCTTATCCCCCTTCTCCCTCCATTCCTCAAAAACTTTCAAGGCAGCTTCTCTTCCCACAGATAAAATAGGAATTTTGCGGTCTTCAATACAAACCGTCATTTCATCATAAATCATCGAATCATCAAAACCAATATTAGCAGCATCTTGCCTGTTGTTAGCAAAATATACCACTTTGGGCCTGGCCCAGTAAATAGCACCGAGGCACATAGGGCAGGGTTCGCAGGACGTATATAATTCGCAATCTTCCAATTGAAAAGTGCCCAGGTTTTTACAGGCATCCCTGATGGCGGTAACCTCAGCATGGGCTGTGGGATCGTTGGTGGAAGTAACTTTATTATTACCCCTGCCCACAATTTTGTCATTTTTTACAATTACACATCCAAAGGGACCCCCTTCATTGTTGGCCACTCCTTTACGGGATAACTGAATGGCTTCCAGCATAA
>JAYVLZ010000208.1:0-9824 GCA_043759175.1 Chitinophagaceae bacterium
CAAAAAATGGAAGAAATAAAAAGAGAAGAAATGCACCAGGTGCAGTTGCAGTTCTTTACCAATATTTCTCATGAATTACGTACACCACTTACGCTTATACTTGGACCGTTAGAAGATGTCTTGTCCTCCCCCAAATTGCAGTTTTCTGTAAAAGTACAGTTGGAAATGGTAAAGAAGAATGCCATGCGTTTGCTGAGATTGGTAAACCAGTTAATGGATTTTAGGAAAATAGAAGAAGCAAAAATGAAACTGAGAGCCAGTGAAAATAACATCACAGAATTTGTAACAGAGATCACCAATGCCTTCACTGCAACAGCTGCAAAAAAGAAAATTTCTTACAGGATAGATTCAAATGACAGCAACCTGAAAGTTTGGTTTGATGTAAATATGCTGGATAAAATATTGTTCAATATTCTTTCCAATGCATTTAAATATACAAATAACCATGGCTCTATCAATGTATCTGTAATCAAAGATAAAAGCAACAAAAATGTAATTATAAAAATTGAAGATTCCGGAATCGGCATGGGCCCCGAAACATTAGACCATGCTTTTGACCTTTTTTACCAGGGCAATGAAGGTACTTATAAAGGAACAGGGCTTGGACTGGCACTTTCAAAAGAATTAATCACCCTGCATCACGGCAGCATAAAAATAAAAAGTGAAAAATGGAAAGGCGCCAGCTTTGAAATAAACCTGCCACTCGGGAAGGAGCATCTGCAAGAAACTGAACTGGAAAAAGAAGCTACCCCTTATGAATTCAATTATGAAGATGCAAAAATTTATATCAATGAAACGGAGGTATTGAAACCAATAACCCCTGAAAATATTTCAACAACAACAAAGGATCAATCCATTTTGGTTATTGAAGACAATCCAGAAATAAGAATGTTTATAAAAAATCAGCTCTGTAAACACTATGAAGTAATAGAAGCGGAGAATGGAAATGCTGGCTTGAACCTGGCTTATGAAATTGTACCGGATATCATCATTTCCGATATTTTATTGCCTGGCAAGGATGGGATGGTTATTACTGAAATATTGAAGAACGATATACGGACTTCTCACATCCCCATTATTATTTTAACAGCTAAGGGAAGTATGGAGCAGCAGATAGAAGGGCTGAAATTAAATGCAGATGCTTACATTGTTAAGCCATTCAACATTCAATACCTGGAAGAAAATATCAGGAGCCTGTTAAAAAACAGGGAAGCATTGAAAGGCCATTACACCAGCGAATTACCCAATGAAAGCAGCCGAAATTCTTCCGCTAAAAAAATTGACCGGAAATTTATTAACGAATTTTCTTCCATCATTGAAAACAATATTGCCAATGAAGATTTTAGTGTGAATGATATTTGTACAGCGCTGGGCATTTCAAGAGTACAACTCTACAGAAAAGTAAAAGCAATATTAGGCTATAATATCCACGAACACATCCTGGATGTAAGGATGCAAAAAGCAAAATATTTATTACTGAATGAAGACCTTTCTATTGCTGAAATATCTTACAAAGTCGGCTTTTCTTCACAGGCCTATTTCGCCACTGTATTCAAATCTAAATTTAGCGTAACACCGAAAGCTTTTAAAGAAAATAAAAATTAATTTATCAGTACCCGTGTTGGGCTAACTGATTAAAAAGCAAAAAATCCTACTCCTTATCATAAACAAACTTCAACCCACTCAAATCAGGCACTATCTTTTTTTGTCTTTTTGTTTCATACTCATAAATCACCTGCCCTAAATGTTTCATAAATGGGAAGCCAATAGTATCGTAATCATACTTATCATCATTCAAAATGCCATCACTGTTGCAGTAGATCACTGCTGATAAAAAGAACTCAATGTTTTTATCAAAGTCCACGATGTAAGCCACATCCAGCAACTGTCCGTAAGCATCTCCTTCTTTGTTGAATACCCGGATATTTTTGGAAAGCGGCCCTTTTTCTGCACCATACAGCAAGAATTTGCCGTAAGCAGGATGATATTTCGTGGTATCGTCTGCGTAAGGCGGGTAAGTACTTTCTGTTGGCAACTGGCTCATATATTTGAGTACAAAATTTCTGTCCTCTTCTGTAAGGTTGATTCGTTTTGATGCTGTGACTTTACTTGGAAAAACCAGGCTGATGAGAATGGTATGCAGGTCTTCCAGGCTGATCCGGTTCTTTGCAGAAAAATTCATCGGGCTGTTTATAAGTTGTCCACCGGAATAATAAGCGTTGCCGATGAAATCATTCCGCAAAGCATATTGAGCAGTATCAAACTGCATGGGTTGCTGATAAAGCACTTCATTATTTTTTCCTAAAAATTGTATTGGGTTGGTATGCCTGTTCTCATCACCGGACAAAGCAATTTGCAGCCGGTGTGTGAGCTGTACACCAGGGTATCCTTTTTGCTGAAACTGTTCATTGATATAACGGGAACCTAAAAATTCATACAGCCGGTTGTAAGCATCATTGTCACTCACCATCAATATTTTTTTGATGTAATGAGCAATGGTTGGCTTGCCGTCGATGGTGGTGGGATCGTTGAGCACTGCTGTCTGTCCGCTGTAAGCCTGCTGGGTAAGCATGGTGGTATTTTTATCAATGCCTTTATCTTTTAATTCATTCAGCCGCTGCAGGGCAAGCAGGCTCACGGGAAATTTTACCGTAGAGGCCGGATAGAAATAATTATCAGGGTTTACATTAAAATAATGCTGCTTCAATAAAGGAATGCCATTTGCTCCCCTGTCGATCTGGGTGTAAATGATCTGAACATTGTATCCTTTCCTGTTGGTCAAAATGGAATCAAAATATTGCGGATACTGTTTCAGTAATGTTTCCATGAATGGATCGGTACGGGTGGTGTCAGCATTCATTTCAAGTGGCATTGTTACCTGGATTTCATTAGCTGAAGACATGAGATCAGGTGATGGTTGTAAGATTTGTTTGGATGCAGTACAACTTAGTAATGAACTGATTGCCGCAAAAACCAAAAAAGAACAGGAATATTTAATTTGCATAAGGCCAATTTAGGCTGCAAAATGCAGAAAATTCTAATTAAAACCGGCCATATCTTCAATGGCTTTTTCCCCTATCTTTGCAAACTTCTTAAAATTACAAAATACAAGCTACTAAAAGTAACGATTATGAAACTGAAAGGTTTAGTGTGGTTCTTCGCCATTGCGCTGATTTTGATCTCTCTTTGGGAACTGTCTTACACATTTGTTGTACGCAGCTACGAAAGTAAAGTTAAGACCCAGGCTGAAAGAATTGTAAAATCCCAACATCCAGCCATCAGCACCAAAACTGACGATTATGACCTGCTGGTAAAAAGCAGGATGCAGCATATTCTTGACAGTACCAGGGACAAAAGCATTTACCCTGTTATTGGAACCAGTTATCAAAAGTGTAAAGAGAATGAACTAAACCTTGGCCTGGATCTGCAGGGCGGTATGAGTGTAACCATGGATGTGAGCCTGGAAGGTTTGATCAAATCAATGAGCAATAATCCAAAAGATCCTGCCCTGTTGAAAGCCTTACAAACAGCCACTGCACAAAAAGTAGCTAACAATGCCGACTATATTTCTTTATTCCGTAATGCCTACGCTCAACAAAATCCGGGGTCTAAACTATCTGGTTTATTTTCTGGTGCCGGGAAGCAGGTAAAAGTTACTGACAGCGATGACCAGGTGATTGACCAGGTAAGAACCGTAGCACAGGGAGCTATTAAAGAAACCTACAAAATATTATTAAAGCGTATTGATAAATTCGGTGTGGCTCAGCCAAACATTAATTTGGATGAAGCCAAAGGCATTATCCAGGTGGAACTGGCCGGTGTTACTGATAAAGAAAGAGTAAGAAAATATTTGCAGGCAAGTGCTAACCTGCAGTTTTGGGAAGTGTACAATATTGGTGAATTAGCTACGCCATTACAAACGGCTGATAAAGCTGTAACAAATATTGTAAGTGGTGGAGATACCAGTAAAGCATCTGCCAATGCAAACGCTTTTTTTAAAGTGATCAACCCGATCAATCCGCAGGAAGATAAAAATGGCAAGCAGGTATTTGCTCCATCAATCGGCAGCATTATGCTGAAAGATACCGGCACTTTCAACAGCTATATGAATATGGATGTGGTGAAAGCGGCGCTCCCTGCTGATATGAAGTTTTTATTAGGAGTAGAAGAAAAAGTGGAAAAAACTGGTCAGCGTTATTATCCTTTATATGCTATTAAAATGGTTCCTGGCAGTGAGAAAGCTAAGTTAGAAGGTGAAGGGGTGGAAGAATCTGGCCAGAGTTATGATGATAAGGGCCGTGCCTCTATTAAAATGCAAATGACAGCTGTTGGTTCTAAAATATGGGCCAGGATGACCGCTGATAATGTAAACAAGCCAATTGCTATTGCACTGGATGATATTGTTTACTCAGCACCTAATGTAAACGGCCCCATTGAAGGTGGTAACTCTGAAATATCCGGCAACTTTACCATTGAACAGGCACAGGATCTTGCCAACATTTTAAAGTCTGGAAAAACAAATGCGCCGGCTAAAATTGTAGCCGAGCAGGTAGTAGGACCAACCCTTGGAAAAGAATCTGTGAATGGCGGTGCGATGGCATTTGGAATTTCCTTCTTAATAATCTTTTCATTGATGCTCATCTATTACAACACTGGTGGTTGGGTGGCCAATATTTCACTGATCTTAAACTTACTGTTTACTGTTGGTGTATTGATAGCAATGGGCTTTACATTGACTGCTGCCGGTATTGCCGGTTTGGTTTTAACAGTAGGTCTGGCAGTAGATACCAACGTAATTATTTTTGAAAGGATTAAGGAAGAATTAACCAAAGGGAAATCTTACCAGCAGGCAGTGAACGATGGTTACCGGCGTTCATTGGCCCCGGTGATAGATGCCCACGTTACCACTTTCTTAACCGCAGCAATCCTGTTCATTTTTGGATTGGGACCTGTGTTAGGTTTTGCCACTACGCAGATGCTGGGTATAACACTGTCTTTGTTCTGCGGTATCCTGGTTTCAAGACTGATCACTGATTTCTGGACCAATAAAAACCGTCACTTTAATTATTTTACTCCGATATCAAAACGTATTTTCAAACATGCCAGTTTCAAATTTATTGAATACAGAAAAGTAGCTTACGGTATTTCAATCGTAGTGGCATTGCTGGGTATCGGTTCTTACTTTAATGGCTTTCACCAGGGTGTGGAATTTAAAGGAGGCCGCAGTTATACGGTGAAATTTGACAGGGCAGTAAAAAACAGCGACGTACAGGATGATCTTAAAAAAGCTTTTGAAGGAGATTTCCCTGTAATAAAAACTGTAGGGGATAATAAGCACCTGAACATTACCACATCTTATAAAAAAGGGGTGGATAACGCAGATGCAGAAGTACAGACAAAGTTGTATGAAGGTTTGAAAAAAGTATTGCCAAACATTACTTACGAAGAATTTTCAAGAAACAATATTCAGAGTTCACAAACGGTACAGCCTACCATTTCTGAGGATCTAAAGAGAGGGGCCATTAAAGCAACCATTTTTGCAATACTGATCATTTTCATTTACATCCTTATCCGTTTCCGTGACTGGAGGTATTCCTTTGGTACCATCGTGGCTTTGCTGCATGATGTATTCATCACACTGGCTGTATTTTCTTTCTTCAAGAATATTGTACCATTCCCGTTAGAGATTGATCAGCATTTTATTGCTGCGGTATTAACGGTGATTGGTTTTAGTATGAACGATACCGTAATTGTATTTGACCGTATCAGGGAATACAGTAAAGGCTCTAAAGCAAGTGAGAAAGGCAACATCATCAACAGGGCCATTAATGATACGCTGAGCCGTACAATTATGACTTCACTAACTGTGTTCCTTACTATTCTTATTTTATTCATCTTTGGTGGAGAGGTTACAAGAGGATTTGCGTTTGCGATGCTGATTGGTGTGGTTACCGGTACTTATTCATCCATCTTTGTGGCAGCACCAATACTGGTTGATTTTGCAAAAGATAAACCATTGGGAGAAGCTGAGATCATTACTACAGAAACCAGGCAGCCTGCTAAGCCAGCCTTAGCTAAAAAAGCTTAAATCATTTTATATTTTTCTTAAAATCCGCCGTGCCATGCATGACGGATTTTTTGTTTTACCGCTATCTTTGGAACCAATGAAAAGAGCACTGCTGCAATTACATATCGCCGTTTTCTTAGCAGGTTTCACCGCCATTTTAGGAAAGTTGATTGGGCTGAATGAAGTGATACTGGTTTGGTACAGATTATTAATTACTGTGCTTACGTTAGGAACTATATTATTTTTTAAAGGGAAATTGAAACTGATTCCCATTAAAAAAATGCTGAAAATTTTTGCAGTGGGAGCACTGGTGGCGCTGCACTGGGTGGCCTTTTATGGTAGTGTAAAATATGGCAATGTGTCCATCGCAGTAGTTTGTATTTCCGGGGCAGGATTCTTTACCGCTTTATTAGATCCATTCATATCGAAGCGAAAAATTTCTTTAATAGAAATATTATTGGGCGCCATTGCTATTGCCGGTATTTATATCATATTCGACTTTCATCCACAATTCAAACTGGGTATTTTATTTGGGATCGTTTCTGCCGTATTGTGTGCTTTGTTTCCCATCTACAATAAAAAATTATTACGGTACCACAGCCCCGAAATACTTACGCTGTATGAGTTAGGTGGTGGCTTGCTGGTACTGAGCTTTATTGCTCCTTTTTATTTACATTTTTTTCCGGCCAGCTATTATTTGCCAACAGTCAGTGATTGGTTGTGGCTATTGATCATGGCCTGGTTTTGTACGGTACTTAGTTTTGATCTTCAGTTAAATGCACTTACTAAGCTATCAGCCTTTACAACGAATCTTGCCTACAACCTGGAGCCGGTGTACGGCATCCTGCTGGCCTTTATCATTTTCAACGAGAACAGGGTGCTCAATGCAAATTTTTATGTTGGCGTGGCACTGATTATTACAGCAGTGGTATTGCAGATGTGCAGGGTTTGGTACACCCGCCGGAGACTGTCTTTGGTATGACTTAAATTTATTTTATCACAAATACGCAGTTAACCAAAAAAAAAGTCAAATCAAACCAACAAATTAAAAATGTTTACTTACCTTCGCCGTCCAAAAATTTAGCATTATGGCAAGAGTATGTCAGGTTACAGGTAAAAAGCCAATGACAGGAAATAAGGTATCGCATTCAAATATTAAAACCAAACGCAGGTTCTTACCCAATCTGCAAACCAAGCGTTATTTCCTGGCTGAAGAAGATAAATGGATTACTTTGAAAGTTTCTTCTGAAGCGATCCGTACCATTAACAAGAATGGCTTGCTTTCAGTAGTAAAAGGCTTAAGAGCAGCGGGTGAAAAGATCTAAATAATTAGCTAATTCGATAATGTGCTAATAAAAATAAATGTACTTTTGAATTAATGAAATTAGCACATTAGCATAACTTGTCCCGTTCATTCGGGATTATCACATTATCAAATTAAATTACAATGGCAAAGAAAGGTAACAGGGTGCAGGTGATCTTAGAATGCACAGAGCATAAAACCAGTGGCAAGCCCGGCACCAGCCGCTATATCAGCACTAAAAATAAAAAGAATACACCGGAAAGACTGGAGTTGAAAAAATACAACCCGATTTTGAAGAAGGTAACCACTCATAAAGAAATAAAATAATTTAGCCAATTTGCAAATGTGCAAATGTGCCAAAGGGTACTATTTTTAAATTTGCACATTTGCACATATTCACATTTTCAAATTAATAAAAATGGCAAAAGCAGCAAAAACAGCGATAAAAACCAAAGACCAGAAAGCAGCAGCAGACGCTAAAAACTGGACTAAAGTAATACGTGCCGTACGTAGCCCAAAAACTGGCGCTTATACTTTTAAAGAGGCAATTGTTCACAAAGACAAGATCAAAGAACATTTAGCTCAGTAATCGTTCAACATGAGCATTAAAATATACAAGCTGTCCTGATTCATTTTAGGACAGCTTTCTTTATTTTGGTGTGAACAAAAAATTTGATACACTTTTGTTATTCGGGTATTGATTAAAACATCAAACCATAAACTTCAAACTTCAAACCATATTTATTATGGGACTTTTCGATAAACTATTTGGTAAAAAACAACAGCAGGAAAGTCTTGACCAAGGGCTTCAAAAAACTAAAGAAGGTTTTTTCAGCAAAATAACCAAGGCCATTGCAGGTAAAAGCACGGTGGATGAAGAAGTGCTGGATGACCTGGAAGATGCTTTGGTGAGTGCGGATGTAGGCATAGAAACTACCGTAGAAATTATAGAGCGGATTGAAAAAAGAGTTGCTAAAGATAAATACCTCAACACCAGTGAACTCAATTCAATTTTAAAAGAAGAAATTGAAAACATGCTGGTATCGGCACCACAGGACACCAGTTACGAAAGTTATGAGTTACCCACCGGCCACAAGCCACACATCATTTTAGTAGTGGGTGTAAATGGTGTGGGTAAAACCACCACTATTGGTAAACTGGCGCATAACTTTTCAATGGCAGGTAAATCTGTTTTGCTGGGTGCCGCTGATACCTTCAGAGCCGCTGCAGTAGATCAGCTAACTATCTGGAGTGAAAGAACCAATGTTCCCATTGTGAAAAAAGAAATGGGCAGCGATCCTGCTTCTGTTGCTTACGATACAGTAATCAGTGGCGTGGCAAGAAATTCGGATGTGATCATTATTGATACCGCAGGCCGTTTACACAACAAAGCCCACCTGATGGAAGAATTGAGCAAGATAAAAAGGGTGATACAAAAAGTAATACCGGATGCACCACACGAAGTAATGCTGGTGCTGGATGGTAGTACCGGGCAGAATGCATTAGAACAGGCTAAACACTTTACCGCAACTACAGATGTTACTGCGCTAACCATTACCAAATTAGATGGTACAGCAAAAGGCGGTGTGGTATTGGCTATTGCCCACCTGTTTAAAATACCAGTAAAATTTATTGGTGTAGGTGAAAAAGCAACAGACTTGCTGGTGTTTGATAAAAAACAATTTGTGGATGGATTGTTTGCCCCCATCCCCTAAAGGGCAATGTCATTTAGTTAAGGATTAAATAGCTCTTTTATAGTTTGTAAAGGTTTGGTATTTTCCATTTAGCCGCTTTGCCTTTTTTACTCTCGGATTATGCCTGCCAGGCCTTACTGGTTCAATGTTTCGTTCAAATGCTTCCTGTAATTGCGATAAAATTTTATCCGGCTTATTTTGCAAAAATAGTTTAACTATGTTATGCTTCAGCGAAGCCCAGCTTACGTTACGGTTTATCCGGTAATCGTATTTTCTTTTTGTATTTATCTTTTGCAAATACGGTTCACATTGCTTTTCTATAAGGCTTTGCAGATTTGCAACAAATAAACCAGCTGCATAATCCTGTTGGATACAAATTACCCGGTGGCCGCTAAACTGTTCCATCTGTTGCTGGTTTTTTTGCTTGTAATAAGTAGTTTCTATTCCCCAACGCAGCCCATATAAATATTTCAAATCTTCCAGGGTGAATAGTTTTTCATCATACAAATCAGTCAGTAATATTTCTATTTCACCGGTAGATAATTTTACTTTTACCATCCGTACTTTTATGGTCGTTTTGGATGTCACTATATAGCCATTTTCCAGTAGTGTTGCTATTGCAGTGGCTGTTGGCGCCAGTTCTATGATTTTACTGCTTTTCCTACTGCGTACAAATTGCTTCACTTCTTTATTGAAACCTGCTTTACAGCGCATTACAAAATGGCGGGGTGTTTCTTCATTCATCATCAAATACATCAAC
>JAYVLZ010000209.1:0-5413 GCA_043759175.1 Chitinophagaceae bacterium
TTATTGGTACAGAAAGACATGAAAGCCGTCGGGTAGACAGGCAATTGCGGGGCCGTGCCGGCAGACAGGGAGATCCAGGTTCATCGCAGTTTTATATTTCGCTGGAAGATGATCTGATGCGTATGTTTGGTAGTGAACGTATTGCTTCCCTAATGGATAAACTAGGTTACAAAGAAGGTGATGTGATACAACACAGCATGATCAGCAACAGCATCCAACGGGCACAAAAGAAAGTAGAGGAAAATAATTTTGGCACCCGTAAGCGTTTATTAGAGTATGATGATGTGATGAATAAACAACGTAATGCGGTGTATGAAAAACGTAACCATGCCTTGTTTGGAGAACGGCTTGCATTGGATATTGATACTTCTTTTTCCATGGTAGCAGAAAGCCTGATAGATTCCTTCAGAGAACAGGAAGATTTTGAAGGATTTAAAATGGCTTGTATCGTCAACTTTGGTTTGGATACAACAATTGAAGAAGAAGAATTTAAAAAAGCTGATATTAATGGATTGATAGATAAACTTTATGCTGAAGCTACAGAAAAGTACAGCAGCCATAAAGGACAATTACAAAAACAGGCAATTCCTGTTTTTAAAAATATCCGTCTTACACAAGGCGGCCACATAGAAAATGTGGTGGTGCCTATCAGCGATGGCCGCAAAGGATTGAATGTGCTGACCAATCTTGACAAAACCCTTAGTACAAGCGGAGGAGAACTTACCAATGCGTTAGAAAAAACAATCACTCTATCCGTTATTGATGATGCCTGGAAAGAACACCTGCGGGCAATGGATGATTTGAAGCAAAGTGTGCAGACCGCCTACCTGGAACAAAAAGATCCGCTGATTATTTATAAAATGGAAGCCTATAACCAGTTTAGTAATATGAATATGGAAGTAAATAAAGATATTGTTTCCTTCCTTTGTCATTCAGCTATTCCTATCCAACAGGATAATACACCGTTGAAAGAAGGCCGTCAGCAAAAAACCGATATGAGTAAAATGCGGGCCAATAAAGATGAAGTAGATGCAGCAGGACAGGACTATGCAGCAAACGAAAGAGATAAATTTGAACCCGGCGGCGCACAGGTGGCAGTAAAACATGAACCTGTAAAAGTGGGTCCGAAAGTGGGCCGTAACGATCCCTGTCCGTGTGGTAGTGGAAAAAAATACAAGCAATGCCACGGAAAAGACGCTTAAATTAATTAAGCTCAATATTTCTTTTAAGCATTCACACCGGTGAATGCTTTTTTTATTTTTATCTTTAGCCATACCAAACTCCGCTTATGTATCACAAAACAAAAAAGAAAGTTCATGGGTTGCTGCACCCGGAAATAGTAGGTGATAAGCACTGGGATAAAATCATCAATGTATTCATTATTGCACTTATTATTCTGAATGTTATAGCAGTGATAATTGAAACCGTTAAACCTATACATGACAAATACAAAGATTTTTTCTACTATTTTGATTTAATATCTGTTATCATATTTACTGTTGAATACGTATTGAGAGTATGGAGCAGTAACCATGAAGAGAAATATAAACATAGTATATGGGGCCGGTTGAAATATATGATTTCTCCCGGCGCATTAATTGATTTGCTTGCCATCCTTCCATTTTTCCTGAATATCCTTTTTGGCCTTTCCATTGAGTTGAGAGAGATAAGGATACTGAGGCTTTTGCGGGTATTGCGGCTTTTCAGGCTAACCGCCTATATGAAATCGGCCCAGATGATTGTGGATGTATTTAAAAAAAGAAAAAATGAACTTGCTCTTAGTTTTATACTCGCCGCCTTTCTGATAATCATTGCATCCTGTATTATGTACTTTGCTGAACATCTGGCCATTGCACCTGGTGAAACAGAAAGTAAATTCAGTAGCATACCCGCAACCATCTGGTGGGCAGTGGTTACACTTACCACCACCGGGTATGGCGATATTTATCCCATTACAAGTTTTGGAAAAACAATGGCCAGTCTGATCATGCTTAGCGGTGTGGCATTTTTTGCTTTACCTGCTGGCATTATAACAGCAGGTTTCCTGGAAGAATTCAGAAAAAACCGGGTTCAAAAAACGCATACATGCCCTCATTGTGGCGAGCATATTGAGTTAGATGATTTAAAGAACCATGATGATAAGCATTAAAAAAACGGGCATCTTTAACTGATGCCCGTTTTAATCCTTAAAAATTTATTATTAAAATGGTTTCTTTGGTTTAATGTTATACTTTTCTTCGTAACGTTCGTTTAATTGTTTTTGCTTATCGTCTAAATTTATTTTTCTTCCCTGGATAAAAGCATCGGTTACATTATTAGTACGCATATCTAATATATCGCCGGTACTGATAATAATATTAGCATCTTTTCCTACAGCAATACTTCCTGTTTTATCACTTACTCCCATAATTTTTGCAGCATTTAACGTAATAGCAGCTAATGCCTGTTCTTTTGTAAGGCCATAAGCCGCAGCAGTACCAGCATTAAAAGCCAGGTTACGGCCACGGTTTTGTGAATCGTCATCTGACAGGGCAAATAACACACCGGCTTTTTGTAAGGCAGCAGCCGTTTTATACGGTTGATCCACATCATCATCTTCGCCTGTAGGAAGTCTGTGCAACTGGTCTAATATTACTGATACATTATTTTGTTTTAATAAATCTGCAATTTGCCAACCTTCACTTGCGCCAACTAATACCATATCAAATCCAAGTTCTTTTACTAAATCCAGCGCCACCAGCATTTGTTTTACAGTGTTGGCATGCACATACAATTTTTGTTTTTTAGTAAAAAGATTTTTCACCGATTCAAACTTCAGATTCGTTTCTTTATTATCTGTTGTGGCGAGGTATGCTTTTGCTTCTTTAAAAAAAGATTTTAATTGTTCCATTTTCTCCAACCCTTCTTTCACAGGATCTGATGGGGTTCCGGCATTTGGGCCGGCAAATCCACCGCCGCCACGGCCAAAAGTTGGTCTTGGCATTAATGATGGCATGTATAGATGCATTCCTCCGTCCAGCTGAATGGCTGCATCTTCCCAGTTCCATGCATCTAATTGTACAATGGAAGAAGAGCCTGCCAAAAAGCTTCCCTGCGGTACAATGTTAGCAGCAAGAATACCATTGGAGCGAAGTGTATTGATTACTTTAGAATCTGTATTGTACGCCACAATAGAACGGATATTAGGATTCATATCACCAATCTCCCTTTCATCATTAGATGCCTTTACAGAACTTATTTCAACAAGGCCAAGATTACTTGATGGTAGCACCAGGCCGGGATAAACATGTTTACCAGCAGCATCTGTTACTTGAGCACCAGCAGGAATTTTTACATCTTTCCCCACGGCGGTAATTTTTCCATTCTCAATTACAATCGTTGCATTCTCGATTACTGTTCCTTCGCCGGTATGTACTGTAGCATTCTTAATTACAATAGGTGCTTTTTGTGCAGCAGCCGGAAGTACATTAGACTGCGACTTTGCACAGAACATACTTGCCATAACCAGTATTGATAAAAATATTTTTCGCATTTCAAAAAGTTTTAGTCGTTATTAATTATCTGAATCAATTACCAGCAAACCATGATCATGTCCATGATCCATACAGGTATGCATTATTATGTAGCTCGGTTGTGCCGGTATAGTTGGTGCACCACTTCTTTTTTCACCATTCATTTTTCTTACCAGCCGAAGCCGTTCTGCATCAACTTCTTTTTGCATCTGCTCATCTTTTACTCTGTCGAAGTAGATAGTACCATCAACAATAGTATATAAAGATTTTGCATAAATGCTCAGCGGATTATCACTCCATAAAACAACATCACCATCTTTACCTACTTTCAGGCTTCCCACTTTTTCTTCTACATGCAGCATCTTAGCGGGATTTAAGGTTACCATCTTTAATGCTTCTTCTTCTGTTACCCCACCATACTTTACAATCTTACCAGCTTCCTGGTTCAGCCTTCTTGCCATTTCAGCATCATCACTATTAATAGCCACTACTAATCCTACTTTTTGCATAATGGCCGCATTATAAGGGATGGCATCTTCCACTTCCATTTTATAAGCCCACCAATCAGAAAATGTAGAAGCAAATGCTCCATGCTTCAGCATTTTATCCGCTACTTTATACCCTTCTAATATATGAGTGAATGTGTTCACCGTGTACCCCATCTGATCTGCTACTTTCATAGCTGTATTGATTTCACTTTGCACATAAGAGTGACAGGTAATAAATCTTTTCTTATCCAGAATCTCTACTAATGCGTCAAGCTCTAAATCCCGGCGGGGTTGCTCTAAACCAGTTAATGGTTTCTTTTCTTTTGTAAGTTTATCCTTAGCTGCATTATATTCTGTCCATTCCTTTTTATAATCCTTTGCTCTTGTAAATGCATCAATCAATACCTGCTCCACTCCCATTCTTGTATCAGGATAACGATTGTTACCACCGGGAATAGTAAAATTGGAACGTTTTACATTTTCGCCTAATGCAAATTTTATAAAGCCGGGAGCTCCTTTGAATTTAAGATCTTCCGCATTTGCTCCCCACCGGAGTTTTATTAATTGTGTTTGCCCGCCAATAACATTGGCAGAGCCATGTAAAATATGTGATGTAGTAACACCACCACTCAATTGACGATAGATATTTATATCATCAGGGTTCAGGTTATCAGTAATACGAACTTCGGATGTTACTGATTGTGCCCCTTCATTAATAGAGGCTGCTGCAATATGGGAGTGTTCATCAATAATACCGGGTGTTACATGTTTACCTGTACCATCAATAACCTTTGCAGAAGGATCAGATAAATTTTTTCCAACTGCTGCTATTTTTCCATCCTTTATTAATACATCCGCATTTTGAAGTACCCCTTCTTTTTCATTTGTCCATACTGTTGCATTTTTAATTAAAATAGTTTGCTGCTTTGGTTGGGTTTCCTCACTCCATCCAAAAGGTTCGAATGGATAAATTACTTTACCAACTTCTGGAATATTTTTTTTCTTTGTACTGTCGGGTTTTACATCGGCCAACTTTATCAATGTGGCAGTCCATGTTAAAGAATTGCCCAATGAATCAGTTCCTGTCCCGTTCCATTCAGTACCGCTGCTTATACCACTAAGCCTTGTTGCGGTTACTGGCAGTGTTTGTTCTGTGCCGGCACTACCTCTTGGAAATCCTCCACCCGGTCTTCTTGTGGTATCAGTCATTTCCCCGGTATTCATTGCCGGTCTTTGACGACGAGCCATAGGAGCATAGCTAATTTTTACCTGTTTACCATCAAAACTAAATTTAGAATTCAACGTGTCTTTTCCAAATAGGGTAACAGAGCTTGCATTCTTTACATCCAACGTATATTTTTCTGTTCCTGAGGGAGTGTTTACATTAAGTGTGTACGTTCCGGCAGCACTTGC
>JAYVLZ010000210.1:0-2285 GCA_043759175.1 Chitinophagaceae bacterium
ATTTGAAGGCCCTACAGCGGCCGTATCCAGTGCCCAAACAGCAGCACTGGCACAAAACAACAGTAACATTTACCAAAACAATACAATCACTAAAGTGCAAAACGGTATTTGGGCAATTGGCGTAAGTACATCTTTGCTTACTACTGGTACGCAAATAATAAATAACAATGTAGGTACTGCTACAGCCGGAGAAGGCCCTGGTGTGATGGGTATTTATACTTCTCTGCGTGATGCAGCGTTGATAGATAATAATATCATTCAAAACCTGCAGGCAACAACCAATCTGCTTGCTACATTGGGAGGTACCTCAATAAATGGTGGTATTTACCTCCATGAGTCTAAAAACTCTTCAGTTACCCGCAATGACATACATAATATGAATACCGCTGGTACCTCTTCCATCCGGTTATGGTTGTTAACTACCCAATCATCTTCCTTTAACGTGGTGGGTACACCATCTAATAACCTGGTTGCGAATAATATAATATACGACAGCAGGTACACGGGTACCGGGGCTTCTTCATGGCAAATGAGCGGTATTAACTGTAATGGTGGATACGGGGATAAATTTTACTACAATTCGGTTTCCTTTACAGGCTCATTAGGTAACGGAACCACCAGCGGCCCTAATGCTGCTTTTAGTAATGGTAATGGAATTAACTCAACAGCCTCTCCGTTTATCAATCTGCGAAATAATGTATTTTCTCTGAATGGTACTAATGCGGTTGGGCAGTTCTATAATATTTATACCACAGCTTTAGATGCTACGATTGCAACATGGGTTGCTAATTATAATGACTATTATACCAATGTAACTGGTGGGGCCACTTCATTTATGGCAAGAACAGGTACTGCCACGGGTGGGGAGGCCTTTGCCACCTGGCAAACATCAACAACTCAGGATGCGAATAGTATTATAACAAATCCTTTATTTAATTCCAATACTAGTCTTATACCGCAACTGGGTTCACCACTGGTTGGCTTTGGAGTAGCGGGTACAGGTGTTTTAAATGATATTTTAAATGTAGTAAGAAGTGTAGGTGTGGCACCAGCAGGCCCAACTATGGGCGCATATGAAACTGCAGTTGATGCTGCGGGGCCGGCTATTTCATATACTTTACTAGCCAACACAACTTCAACAGCTAATCGTGCATTTAGCCCGGTTACCATTACCGATCCCAGTGGAGTAAATGGTACTGCCGGTACCAGACCACGTTGTTATTACAAACGTTCAACCGATGCTACCACATTTAATGATAATACCAGTGGAACAGCTGGCTGGAAATATGTGGAAGCCAACGGATCTACTTCAGCATTTGATTTTACAATAAATTATTCCTTATTATCGGGTGGTGCAGGTGTTGTTGCAGGTGATATAGTTCAATATTTTGTTGTTGCCCAGGACAATTTTGCTACTCCTAATGTAAGTATCAATTCTGGTACTTTTGCGGCACAGCCAACCAGTGTAGCATTAACAGCTGCAGCATTCCCAATAGGTGGAACAATCAATAGTTATAATATTTTAGTAGTGGTAAATACCTTCCCGTATTGCCAGGATTTTGAAACAACTTCGCTTGGCTGGAGTTCGGCTATTGCCAGCGGCTCTGTTAATGATTGGGTAATTGGTACGCCTGCTAAAACGCAGATAAGTGGAGCACATGCAGGTACAAAAGCGTATGTAACCCTTACAACCGGAACTTATAATAACAATGAGAATGCTTATGTTTTGTCACCAAAGTTTGATTTTACTACAGCAGCTTTTGATCCCATTATAACTTTCTGGCAGAATTTTAAAACCGAAGCAGGTTATGATGCAGGTATTTTAGAAGTGTCGATTGATGGAGGAACAGTCTGGACAAAAGTAGATGCTACTTTAGGTACTGGTGGTACATTCAATACAACTAATAGTACAGGCTGGTACAATAGTAGTAGTGCTAATGGCAATCTTGCTGCACCTAAATGGTCTGGAACAACTACTGCCTACACCGGCGCTGCATCTGGTTGGATAAAATCTACCAGCACGCTGGTTGGATTTACAGGGGCCAGCTATTCAAATGTGTATTTCCGCTGGCGTTTTAACACAGAAACTTCGGGTGTAGATGAAGGCTGGGCAATAGATGACATTTGTGTTACAACAGCAGATTTAACGGCACCTGTTATTACCTATACCCCAATTCCGAATACAACAAGTATTACAAATCCTACTTTTACAGGTTTTGCAGCTATTACGGATCCCGGTAGTGGCGTAAATACTACAGCCGGTACCAAGCCCCGTTTATACTATA
>JAYVLZ010000211.1:0-8772 GCA_043759175.1 Chitinophagaceae bacterium
CGGTCGGGTTTCATTTCGATGCATTGCAAAATTGTTTTTGTTAAGCTGGTAGTGGTTTGCAATGGCAGGCCATAGATCAAATCAAAATTCACAGAATGAAAACCAATTTCTCTTGCCGTATCGGTGGCACGTTGTACATTTTCTATTGGCTGAATGCGGTTGATGATGCGTTGTACTTTTGGATCATGGTCCTGCACGCCATAACTCACTCTTCTAAATCCTAAAGCATACAAACGTTGTAAATGTTCTTTGGTAGTATTGTTGGGATGGCCTTCAATACTGAATTCATGCTGCGGATGAATTTTTGAATTGGTAAACAAATGCGTCAATAATTTTTCTAAATTATCGGGAGAGAAAAAAGTAGGTGTGCCTCCTCCCAGGTGTAGTTCTCTTATCACAGGCGCTTCCCTCATCAGTTCCAAATACAGTTCCCATTCCTTTTTCAATGTTGTCATGTACTCATTTTCCACACCGTGATTGGTAGTGATCTTTTTATTGCATCCGCAATACGTACAGAGCGATTCACAAAAAGGCAAATGCAAATACAAACTGATGCCTTCTTTGCTGTTACTCAATTTGAATTGTTCCTGGAAAATGGTTTTCCATTTTGCATCATCAATATCATCCTGCCAAAACGGAACGGTAGGATAACTGGTGTACCGTGGCACCGGCACATTGTATTTATTTATTAATGATGGATCGATCTGCATAACTTGTTTTGAAGCTACAAATGTATTGGCAATATTAAAAGTTATGGCTGATGCAAATCATTTGAGGGATTGAGTCTCCTCATGTTGCTTAGTTAGGTATTAACAAAAAAGCATCCTGAATAGGGATGCTTTATCTAATAATAAGTTGATCATGGTTTATACCAATCCCCTTCGCATTACAAAATCGCCAAACCTTTCAGCCTTGTGCCGTTCATTTTTGTACACTGCAAACAAACCATCCAGCGTGGTTAATATGGCATTTTCATCCAGCGATTCTTTATATATTTTATTTAAGCGTTCGCCCTGGTGATCGCCGCCGATATGTAAGTTGTAATGGCCGGGGGCTGTACCAACAAAGCCAATTTCTGCCGCATACGGCCGTCCGCAACCGTTGGGGCAACCGGTCATACGAATAATAATGTCTTCATTATCGATGGCATATTTTACCATCAGCGGTTCAATCTTTGAAATCAAGGTGGGCATATAACGCTGGCCTTCTGCCAATGCCAGCGGACAGGTTGGTAATGCCACACAGGCAATAGAATTTTTTCTTACCAATGAAGCTGCTTCTGTATGTTCAATAATTTTAAATGCTTCTAATATGGAATGAATCGCCGCTTTATCTTCTTCCTTTACATCACTGATAATAATATTTTGAGTGGCGGTAAATAAAAAATTGCTTTTGTATGTTTTTGCTACTTCCAGCAATGCTGTTTTTAATGCTACTTTTTCATCATCCAGCACCCTGCCGTTTTCAATAAATACGGTGTAATACCATAAACCATTTTCACCCTGGTGCCATCCATATAGATCACCCCGGTTGGTAAATGTAAAGGGCTTAGCTTCCTCTAATTTAAAGCCACAACGTTTTTCCACTTCAGCCCTGTAATTATCCACTCCCATTCTGTCAACGGTGTATTTTAAACGTGCCAGTTTCCTGTCGCTGCGGTTTCCATAATCCCTTTGTACCGTTAATACCTCGTAGATCGCTTTCAATATTTTTTCTTCGGTATCAACAAATCCAATCACTGTTCCTAACCTTGCATACGTTTCTGCGTTGCCGTGAGTGGTGGACAAACCGCCGCCAATAGCGATGTTAAAACCCTTTAGTTGATTGTCATCAATAATGGCGATCAACCCCAAATCATTCGTGAATACATCTGAATCATTATTGGGTGGTATGGCTATTCCGATCTTAAATTTTCTTGGAAGGTACCTGTCCTGGTATAATGGATCTTCTTCTTCTTTTTTATCAACAATCTTTTCTTCATCCAGCCATATTTCATAATAGGCTTTTGTTTTTGGCATCAGCAATTCACTGATCTTATCGGCAAAGGCAAATATTTCTCCATGCAGCTTTGATTGTTTTGGATGAGATGCACAGGTAACATTGCGGTTGATATCTCCACAGGTAGCAATAGAATCTAAACCGGCTTCATTGAATGATTGAATGGTGGGGCGGATCTTTGATTTCAGCAACCCATGCAGTTGTATTGTCTGCCTGGTAGTGATCTTAATAACACCAGTAGAATTTTCACCAGCAATTTCATTTGCTACAATCCATTTTTCAGGAGAAATAAATCCACCGGGCAAGCGCAGGCGGATCATAAAAGTGTATAGCCTGTCTAATTTTTTAGCAGCCCTCTCCTCTCTCCTGTCACGGTCATCCTGTTCATACATGCCGTGAAATTTGATCACGGCTTTGTCATCTTCCCTGATAGCGCCGGTAATCTCATCTTTCAAACTTTGGGCTATACTTCCCCGTAAGCCATCGCTTGAAGTTTTAATTTTTTCTATTGCTGATAATTTACTTTTATCTGACATGTTCTGCTCCTTATAAATTATTTTTTATTTTTTGTTATCAACCGCTGAATCATTGTTGAGTTTCGGTGGCGTCGCACTCTTGTACGATAAATCTTTATTGAACTTTTTCCACATTATCTTAAGCCCTTCTCTCTGGCCTCATCCCCCTTCCTCTTCTAAAGGAGAAGAGGCGGTGCTTCTTACCAATACCAATCATTATATCTTCCCCCCTTTCATTTGTTCTTTACCCACCACTAACTGCCACACTTCAAATATTAGCAAACACCCCAAAGTTTTTAACTCTTGCCTTACTCCTCCCCTGGTTGGGTGGGGCTTCTCCTTTGGAGGGGTTTGGGGAGGCCGCTCTAATACACATCCTTCTCATACCTGCCCTGCTCTTCCAGGTGCGCCAGGTATTCCTTCGCTTCTTCCGCTGTCTTATTTCCCTGTTCCTGTATAATTGTCAGCAAGGCTTTTTCCACATCATGACTCATGGGATCTTTTTTTCCACATACAAAAAATGATCCGCCGCCTGCCAGCCATTGATATAATTCTGCTGCATTCTCCAGCATTTTATGCTGTACATAAATCTTTTCCTGCTGGTCTCTTGAAAAAGCAAAATTGGCTCTTGTCAGTACGCCTGTTTCAAACCAGTTCTGTATTTCAGTTTGATATAGAAAATCGGTAGTAAATTTTTGTTCCCCAAAGAAGAGCCAGTTTCTGCCGGATGCACCGGTGGCATCCCTTTCTGCAAGGAACGACCGGAAGGCCGCAATGCCCGTCCCGGGTCCAACCATAATGATGTCTTTATCTTCTGCAGGCAGCTTAAACCTTTTGTTAGGCTGAACAAAAAAATGTTGCTTCTTTCCTTCTCTTAATTGTCCAAGATAGTCAGAGCAAAGTCCAATTTTATTTTCACCATTTACAGCGTAAACATCTTTTGCAACAACAATGTGTACTTCGCCTTCATGTGCTGCAGGTGAAGAAGCAATCGTATATAATCTTGGTGAAATGGCATTCAGACCAATCAATATCTCTTCAAACTGCGTTACATTTTTAACGGGATATTTTCTTACCAGGTCCAGCAGATCTGCACGGCCTGCCGGAACAGCATGCCCGGTTATAGTTGCATATTGCTGTACCAATCTCTCTGTTAAATGAATGATATTGATTTTTCTTTTCAGCAGTTCATAAACGGTAACCTTTTCTTTTTTAAACTCAACAGATTTATTGCCATCAGCTTTTGTGGTTGCAATAATATCTGTTACCACCTGTGAATCATTCTCCGGCACAATACCAATGGAATCTCCACATTTATATTCCACGCCTTCAGCCGCTATCTCAATATGCCAGGTAGTTTTATTTGAACCACGGTCGTTCAAATCTATATTGGTTAAAACAGTACCGGTATAAGTTAACTTGCCAACTTTTTTTGCAGGAGCCGGTGCTGCAACCGGTGTTGCTACTGTAGCCGTTTCTTTACTAACACTGAGATTTTTTAATACACTGTTGAACCATCCGTTGGCATCATCATCATACTCCACATCACATTTTTGCAATGGTGCAATACGCTGACCACCCAGTTTATTAAATTGTTCATCTATTTCTTCACCGGTTTTGCAAAACAGCGGATAAGAAGTGTCGCCTAATGCCAGCACGCTGTACTTCAGTTTATCAAACTTAAATCCGTTGTTGTGTATATGATCGTAAAATTTCTTTGCAGCAGCAGGCGGCTCACCTTCACCGTGAGTACTGATCACCGCCAGTAAATATTCTTCCTTTGATAAATCTGTAAGGCGGTATTGATCCATACCAACCACTTTAGCATGAATATGATTTTGTTTGGCCTTTGCAGCAAAGTCTGTCGCTAATCTTTTGGAGTTTCCTGTTTCAGTTCCGTACACAATAGTGATCTTGTTAACAGCCGGTAGTACAGTTTCTGTTGTGGAAGCTGCAGGCTGTACTGTTTGTGTTTGCACAACACCATTTAAATATCCATTCATCCATATCAACTCTTCCTTTGAGGAGTTATTAATCAGATCGAGTAATATTTTAAATTTTGAATCCCCAAGCATTTCTTTGTTTTTATTTTTATTTTTATTTATTTCACACAACCTGCCTTCGCCGGCAGGCAGGCTAAATCAAGCATTCAAAATTTATTCTTTCCCTGCTTTTGGCTGCTGTTGTGTTTGCGTTAAATCCACTTCATTAATTAAGTTTTCAAACTGTACATCTTCTGCAGGTTTAAAATATTCCCCTGCTTCCGCAACATTTTTGATCCATGCAAACTTTTTATGCAGCGCCACCACTTTACCAATTATCACCAGTGTGGGTGAAGCAAATGTTTTACCAGCTAAATTATTTTTGTATTCACTCAAACTACTAATATGTACGTTTTGCATTGGTGTGGTAGCCTGTTCCACCACTGCCAGTAATTTATCATCAGCAATATTATGCTGCAGCAAATTACAAACTACGCCATCCAGTGTTTCAGACGACATATAGAAAACCAATGTATCATCTGTCTGCGATAATTCTTTCCAGTACGCTTCTGTTACTACATCCGATTTGTAAAAAGTAAGCAACCTGATAGCAGTAGAATATCCCCGTGCTGTAAGCGGAATACCGGTATAAGCAGCAGCGCCCATGGCAGCAGATACGCCCGGAATAATTTCGTAAGGAATATGATTCGTTACCAGTACTTCCAGTTCATCCAGTATGTTAGAGAACACATTGGCATCACCACCTTTCAACCTCACTACCAATTTTCCTTCTGAAGCAAACTGAACAATTAGTTCGTTGATGGTTTGCTGTGGTGTGCTGAATCCTCTTCTGCATTGTTTGCCTACATAAATAATTTCTGCATCTTTATTTACATGCTGATTTAAAATTTCTTTGCTCACCAGTCTATCCGTCAGCACCACATCTGCCTGCTGCAGATAACGAACAGCCTTTAATGTGATCAGTTCAGGGTCGCCGCAACCGGCGCCTGCCAATATCACTTTTCCTTTTTGTTGACTGCTGCTCATCATATTTTTTTCAGATTTATTATACAAACAAACCTTCTATTGATAAATATCTTTCGCCTGTATCATAATTGTACGTAAGCACTTTTGAACCAGCAGGTATCTCCGCTAATTTTTTAGCTACTGCAGCCAAAGATGCTCCGGTAGAAATCCCCGCCAAAATACCTTCTTCTTTTGCAATGCGTTGAGCATATATAAATGCATCATCCTTGCTCACCTGTATCACGCCATCCAAAATATCTTTATTCAAAATAGACGGAACAAAACCTGCGCCGATACCCTGAATAGGATGAGGGCCCGGAGTACCACCACTTAATATGGGCGATAATTCAGGCTCCACGGCAAACACTTTCAGGTTAGGAAATTTTGCTTTTAATATTTCTGCCACGCCTGTAATGTGCCCGCCAGTACCCACACCGGTGATCAAATAATCTAACCCATCCGGAAAATCATTTAATATTTCCTGTGCACTGGTTGTTCTGTGTATTTCTACGTTGGCGGGGTTATCAAACTGCTGTGGCATCCATCCTCCCGGCGTAGAATCTCTTAATTCGGTTGCTTTTTCTATCGCACCTTTCATTCCTTTTTCTCTTGGAGTCAACACAAACTCAGCTCCATATATTGCCATCAGTCTTCTGCGTTCAATGCTCATACTTTCCGGCATTACTAAAATTATTTTATAACCTTTTACCGCAGCCACCAATGCCAAACCAATACCCGTGTTACCAGATGTTGGTTCAATGATCACACTGTCTTTATTCAGTAAACCTTTTTTCTCCGCATCTTCCACCATTGACAATGCAATACGATCTTTGATACTTGCACCGGGATTATTTCTTTCCAATTTTATCCATACCTCATGCTGGTCACCATATAATTTATTAATGCGTACATGTGGTGTGTTACCGATTGTTTCTAAAATGTTATTTGCTTTCATTGAAAAAAGTTTAATGGTTAAATCGTTAAAGGTTGAATATTTATTTATTTATTTGTTACAAACATTTGTTGTTTTTTCGACATCGTTGTAATTTATACTGAGCGAAGTCGAAGTACTCACTTGTACTTTTAAATCTTTATTGAGCTTGCCCACATTATCACCTTGCCTCACCCTCCTTCTCCCTCTCCTTCAGGAGAGGGAGCGGTGCTTTATACCTTTGCCAAACATTTTATCTTCCACATCTTCTTTCATTCTTTAATCAACAATTGTAGAACCTCTTTGTAATTTCAAAAGTATTTTTCAACATTTAATCTTCCACATCATCAATTAAAAGTTTCTCAGCAAACCACAATCATACAAATCATAGTAATCATTAAAATCCCTGTCTATATCACAAAATTCAACACATCCGGCAAAGGATTCTTATCCCTGATAGACACTTCACTTTTATGATACACAATAGAACTTGACAACACACTGTTGGTAAGCCATACATTACCTCCGATCACACTGTCTCTTCCAATCACTGTATCACCACCTAAAATGGTTGCGCCGGAATAAATTACAACATTATCTTCAATAGTTGGATGGCGTTTTGATTTTGCTTCTGCTTTGTTTACACTCAGCGCACCTAATGTAACTCCCTGGTATATTTTTACATTGTTCCCAATTATAGTGGTTTCACCAATTACAATCCCTGTACCATGATCTATAAAAAAAGATTCTCCAATACTTGCTCCCGGATGAATATCAATACCCGTTTTTCCATGTGCATATTCTGCAAACACCCTGGGTAATATTTTAACTCCCTGTTCCCACAATTGATGTGAAAACCGGTACACTGCTGTGGCATAAAATCCCGGATAAGCCACCAGCACCTCTTCCATTGATTCTGCAGCAGGATCAAACTTTATGATAGCTGCAGCATCTTTCAGTAATGCTTCATATATCCCGGGCACTTCATCAAAAAATTTATTGGATACTTCCTGTGTCTTTTCACCATTGCCCAATACATCATATATCAAAGTGGACAAATGGCTTTTATAAGATTCAAACTCTTTTGATAATTCGTACTCAGATAATTTTTTTTGCCTTTCCGGTATAAATAAAAATTCAAAAAAACCATCAATGAATTCTGAGGCCAACGCTTTATCAGGAAAAGTTTTACTGGACTTTTGATGCTGCTGATACAACGTGTTTATAAAGCTTGCACTCATATTGTGAATAGTGAATAGTGAATGGTGAATAAATATAAACGGTTTAAAATTACAAATAAAAATCAGGCACATAATACATCCTCCCACCTACTCAATCATACATGCACCCACAGTTACATTGCTTGTTTCATCAATTAAAATGGCACCACCATTTACCCTCATCTTTTTGTAAGAATCAAAAGGTACAGGAGATGCTGTCTTAATAGTTGCTTTTATTACATCATTCAACTTTGCCTGTTCCGGCGCTGGTTCCTTTAGTAATGAATTTACATCCAGTTTATATTCAATTTCTTTTACCACGGCTTTCACCACACGGCTGTTGATCTGTAATAAATATTTATTGCCCGGCACCAATGGTTTATTACCCATCCAGCAAAGTAATACTTCTAATTCATTTGAAACGCCTGGCTGATTATCTGTATGTACAATTACATCTCCCCTGCTGATATCAATATCATCCTGTAAATGCAGCACCACACTTTGCGGAGCAAATGCTTCTTCCACTTCTTTGCCACCAATCTCTATTGCACTGATAGTGCTTGATAAACCAGAAGGCTGAACAGTAATTTGGTCTCCTTTCTTATAAACGCCACTGATCACTTTACCGGCATAGCCACGATAATCATGCAGGTCATCTGTCTGGGGACGGATCACATATTGCACCGGGAATCTTGCATCCGTTAAATTGATATCATTCGCTACCACAACATTCTCTAAAATATGCAATAGAGACTCTCCTTCGTACCATGGAAAATTGGGAGACTTCTCAACAATATTATCTCCGTTAATAGCACTGATAGGAATGTAAGTAATATCTTTTAATCCAAGCCTGGTTGCCACATCTGCATAGTCAATCACAATATTATTATAAACATCCTGTGAGTTTTCAACCAAATCCATTTTATTGATTGCCACCACCACGTGTGGAATATTTAACAGAGATGCAATAATGGAATGTCTTCTTGTTTGCTCCACCACACCATTACGGGCATCCACCAAAATGATTGCCAGGTCTGCATTAGAAGCTCCCGTCACCATGTTACGGGTGTACTGAATATGTCCCGGTGCATCTGCAATGA
>JAYVLZ010000212.1:0-5025 GCA_043759175.1 Chitinophagaceae bacterium
TCTCCAAAACAATTTTCAAATGATACTGATAACATATTTTTATTTGGCACAAATCTATGATATTTGTGTCCACACGGTAGGTACAAGAGAGTGACACAAGGATGATCCCATGAAAAACAACTGTCCATAACATCAATAAAAATTCCTCACCCTCAGAAAATTTTTTTCCTGTGCAGTCTCTTAATTTTCAGCCGCGTCTTTCACAGTCAAACTCCCACTTTATAAAATATAAGATTTCCAGCAATGTCTCTCATCTGATCAATCAGCAGGGCTGAGGACATTGCGTCGCCAATGAGGTTGCCTCAAGAAAAAATGCTGGTAACAAAATCCTATTTCTGTATTCAAAAAATTATTTGGATGCCCTGAGGTAAAAATAATAAGTCAATACTGCAAAGATCATATTGGGTGTCCAGGCAGCAAGCAGCGCAGGAAAACTGCCCTTGGTGGCAAATACAATTGAAAAGCGGCTGAAGAGGATATACAGTACACTCCAGATAACACCCACGGCTAAGTGAAACCCACTGCCGCCCCTTACTTTTTTGGAAGATAATATTGCTCCTATCAAGGTTAAGATGATAACGGATACCGGTATGGCATCCCTGTTATACCGCTCTACCAGCAGTGAGTTGATTCCCTCAGTGCCCCTGAGCTTTTCCAGTGTTATAAGGTCATTCAGTTCTGTAGTGGAAAGGCGGTCCTTCAGGTATTCATCTCTTCGAAGGTCTCTTGGTTTAAAATTATATTCCATGGTAAGGCTGCGGTTTCTCCTGATAATTTCACTGTCACTATTTAATGTTCTTTCCATTACGCCGGACAATTTCCATTTATTTACAGCCGTATCCCAGGCAATATTATCTGAGCGAAGGTTATACACCAACTGGTTGTTGATGAATCTTTGAATAAAAAAATTGCCACCTGATTTGCTGGCGGTGTCAAAATACCGGATACCGGCATAGGTATTGGAATCTATCCTGAAATAATAATTCCGGGGAGAGTTAGTGCCGCTGTAATCGTACGCACTACCGATGTACTTTGTATCAAAATTACTCCAGATGGTATTGGCTTTGGGTAATACAAAATGATAACCAAACCATAAAATGAGCGACAGCAAAGTGCTGCCGATCCAGTAAGGAAGCAGGAAACGTTTAAAACTAACGCCACTGCTGAGGATAGCTATTACTTCCGAACGTTCGGCCATTTTAGAAGTAAAAAATATAGTGGCGATAAAAACAAACAGCGGAAAAAGCATGGCATCTATACGGGGAATGAAACCTGCGTAATAATCGGTGATGATCTTCCAGAATGTTAGTTTTGATTTTACAAAATCATCTGTCTTTTCACTGATATCAATTACCACCACAATCAACGTCATCAGCAGGATGCAAAAGAAAAAAGTAGTTAAAAACTTTTTTAGTATGTAGCTGTCTATCTTCTTCATTTGTAATGGTGGCTGCAAAGCTAATAGAAAATAATTAATGGGTAGTTAGGGTAATTGTAAATAGGGAATGGGGAATTAGGAATTGGGAATGGTGAGCAGGAATATTATCTATGATTTATTATTTTATTTAAACAAGCTTATTCAATTTTGCATATTGCAGCAGCATGATTGTTTTGCCATCTTTGATTGCTCCATTCACCGTCATTTCCATTGCGTTGTCTAATGTTATTTCCATTACTTCAATATCTTCTCCATCATGCTCCAGCCCGCCACCATCATGCACTTTCATTTGTTTGGAATATTCTGCTACAAAAAAATAAAGCATTTCTGTAACAGATCCGGGAGACATATAGGCTTCAAAAATTTTTCTTACATCGGTGATCTTATAGCCTGTCTCTTCTTCAGTTTCCCTCCTGATGCAGGCTTCAGGATTGTCTTTGTCCAGCAGTCCTGCACAGGCTTCAATGAGATAGCCATCCTGATTACCATTGATAAAAGTTGGCAGGCGGAATTGCCTTGTCAGTATCACCGTTTTATTTTCTTTATTATACAGCAGTATGGTGGCGCCGTTCCCCCGGTCATAAGCTTCCCGGCTTTGAGTTTTCCAGGTGCCATCTTTTTGTAAATAATCAAAAGTTACTTTTCTCAGTGTGTACCAGTTATCAGAAAGAATTTCTGTTGACAGGATTTTTACTTTGTTATTAAGCATGCGGAATGTCTTCTATTTTGTAGTAATTTTTCAAGCCTTTTTCTTTTGCAATTCGTACATCTTCATCAACACCTTTAGATGCATGTTTTTATATATCAACTGTTATTGCATTTCTGTGTTGGGTAGAGCATCCTCCGAAAAATGCGGATAATATTATACTCCGCAAGGAGGGTAAAACAGTGAATTTTATATTGTTGGATAATATTAAAAATGAATCGGTATTTTAATTGATAACACAATTAAAGATCCCTATAAATATGCGGTACAAGTGAGTGACACAACGATGATGCTCATTGCTTCTTAGCCGGTACAACAAAAAATTAACTCATCATTTTATCCCTTGTGCAGTATAGTTATTGATAGAGCATTTTCTACTGTAATATTTTTACTTCTGTACGCCTGTTAATAGCCCTGCCTTCTTCTGTATCATTCTCTGCAATTGGCACATCCATTCCATAGCCTTTTGCTGTTACTCTCTCCGGCGCAATACCTTTCATTAAAAGGTAGGCTCTTACAGTATTGGCCCTGTTGTTAGATAACAGCATATTGGCTTCTGCTTTACCTACATCGTCTGTATGGCCTCCCACTTCTATTTTTTCATCATCTTTTCTTTTCAGGTATTCTACCAATTCATCTAATACCGGGTAGGATGCTGGTTTTAAATCTGCTTTGCCGGTTTCAAAGGTTACATTATCCAATACAAAAGCTTTAGGCGCTTCAAACTGGATATCTACTGTAAAAGGATTTTTATAATATTGATTTCCTTTTAATGCAGGAATGTCCAAAGTAGTATAACTGGTAGAGTCATTAAAGCCGAGAATAAATATTTCATACTTTGAACCGGAAGGAAGCCGCAATGTAAATTTGCCGGTTGAATCTGATAAGCCCTGGAACTCTGTTTTGTTCGCAAGGCTTCTGAATACGACAATCTCATTATTGAGCTGATGACCGGTTTTAGCATCCACGATGGATACATTTACGGGAGCATCTTTAGGCAGGTTCATTGCTGGTGCAGCAGGCGCCTGGGAAAATCCGGCAACAGAAATGTTGAGCAGAAAAAAAAGAAAAAAGTAGTTGTGTCTCATTGTTGGAATTTTTTTAGGATACTTAAAGATAAATATTAAAAGGTAAAAAAGATTTTGCAATCATCATGCCATTTAGCCTTATTGCATCGCAAAGTTATAAGCGCTGTTGCAATACCGGCACCATCTTATTCTTCCAGCTGTTAAAATCTCCGGCCACAATATGCTTTCTTGCTTCTGTAACTAACCACAGATAAAATGCCAGGTTGTGGACGCTGGCGATAGTAAGCCCCAGCATTTCTTTTGCTTTTATCAGGTGTCTTAAGTATGCTTTGCTGTAATAATTACTGATGTTGCAATCAATGCCGTCATCAATGGGAGAGAAATCCCGTTCCCATTTTTTGTTATCAATATTGATCACTCCCTTTGATGTAAAGAGCATGGCATTGCGTCCATTACGGGTAGGCATCACACAGTCAAACATATCTACACCCAGTGCAATACATTCCAGTATATTCCATGGCGTACCAACACCCATTAAGTAACGGGGTTTTTCTACCGGTAGTATGTCACAACACAGTTCAGTAAAGTCATACATCATTTCCGTTGGCTCACCTACACTCAGCCCTCCGATGGCGTTACCGGTTGCATTTTTTGATGCGATGAATTCTGCAGAAGCTGTTCTTAGATCTTTGTATGTGCTGCCCTGTACAATAGGAAATAAATTTTGCGTATAACCGTACTTGTCAGGTGTGCTGTTGAATTGTTCAAAGCAACGGTTGAGCCAGCGATGTGTTAATTCCATGCTTTTTTTTGCATAGCCATAATCACTGGGATGTGGTGGACATTCATCAAAAGCCATAATGATATCTCCGCCAATGATGCGTTGTATATCCATCACTTTTTCAGGAGTAAATAAATGCTTGCTGCCATCAATATGCGATTGAAAAATAACCCCTTCTTCATTGATCTTTCTGTTGTTGGCCAATGAAAAAACCTGGTAACCACCACTATCCGTTAATATTGGTTTTGGCCAGCCGTTAAATTGATGCAGGCCACCGGCAGCTTCCAGTGTTTCTAAACCGGGCCGTAAAAACAAATGGTAGGTATTACCCAAAATAATTTGTGCCTGTACCTCATCCAGCAACTGCTGCTGGCTTACTGCTTTTACACTGCCTGCTGTACCCACCGGCATAAATATCGGCGTTAATATTTTGCCATGATCGGTATTGATTTTGCCTGTACGGGCCTTGCTGGCTGTATCAGTATGCTGTAGTTGAAAAGTTAATGCTGCCATAAAAAATCCCGTATGCCTGAGTGCAGAAGGGATGCAAATATAAATTTGAAAATTCGATTCAGGGATTCTTTAAAATTTATGTGCCAGTAGGCAATGTTTATACGATGATTCTTTAAAACCTGTTAATAATAACAAGCTCAGGCTGTCTGTTTACTTTTTTCAATACCTTATTTTTGCAGCAATGAACCTTAACCAACTCTTACTGCACTGGCATGAAATTTTATTTATTGCCTTTTGTGTAACTACACTTATACAAATCTTTTATTACTTCTTTTTTTTTCTACGGCTTGTTTTGTATAAAGCAAAAGAAAGGCACAGTTCACAAACACATCCCGTATCAGTAATTATTTGTGCAAGAGATGAGGCTGCCAATTTAGCTAAAAACCTGCCTGGTGCATTGGTACAGGAATATCCAACTACACATGAAGTGATTGTAGTAAATGACAATTCTTACGACGACAGTAAATATGTGCTGGAAGAATTTTACAGGCAGTTTAAACAACTGCATATAGTGGAGCTGAAACAGGAAGCAAAAATGATCCCCGGAAAAAAATATCCT
>JAYVLZ010000213.1:0-9588 GCA_043759175.1 Chitinophagaceae bacterium
GTGACATCAGGAATTTCGGACAGCAGCTGCAACTTCTTTATCCACTCCGGTCATCTAAACAAATGTCTTCATCATTAGAAATTGCCGGAAGCTTATTTACATCAGCGATATTTTTATCAAACTAAGTCTTGTAGATATAACTGATAATTTTCACTTATCTTGAATTTTAATAAATCTAAAGATTGCTGATGAATAGATTGCAGACTGCCGACTACATTGTTTTTTTTATTTATTTTATTGCAGTATCATCTTACGGGTACTATATCTATCATAAAAAGAAATCAGCCACCACCAGTTCAAAGGATTTTTTTCTTGCCGAAGGATCGCTTACCTGGTGGGCCATTGGAGCTTCATTGATTGCTTCCAATATTTCAGCAGAACACTTTATTGGTATGTCAGGTTCAGGGTTTGCGTTAGGCCTTGCCATATCCACTTACGAATGGATGTCGGCGGCTACACTGATCATTGTAGCAATTTTTATTATACCGGTGTATCTTAAAAATAAGATTTTTACTATGCCGCAATTTTTATCTGTACGATACAATGATAAAGTAAGTACCATCATGGCAGTGTTTTGGTTGTTGGTGTACGTATTTGTAAATCTCACTTCTATTATTTACCTGGGCGCCCTTGCCATATCATCCATTTCTACCATCAGCTTTGAGTGGAGTATTGTTGGGTTGGTAATCTTTTCGTTGTTTGTTACTTTGGGCGGTATGAAGGTAATTGGCTATACTGATGTGGTGCAGGTGGTGGTGCTTATTATCGGCGGACTTGTAACTACCTATCTTGCCCTGTCCTTATTATCTGAACAGTATGGTTTTGGTAAAGATATTTTTAAAGGACTTTCTATTTTGCGTAAAGAAGCACCGGAACATTTTCATATGATATTCGATTCATCTAATAAATATTATAAAGAGTTGCCCGGGCTGTCGGTGTTATTTGGTGGCATGCTGGTAAATAATCTTGCTTACTGGGGATGCAACCAGTACATAGTGCAACGTGCATTAGGTGCCGATTTGTTAACTGCCCGAAAAGGAATTTTATTTGCTGCGTTTTTAAAACTGCTTGTTCCCGTAATAGCAGTGCTGCCTGGTATAGTAATGTATGTGCTGCATAACAAAGGAATGTTTCAGCAGGAGATGGCGGATGCCACCGGAATACTGAAACCCGATCATGCTTATCCTACACTCATGAACTTATTGCCTGCCGGTTTAAAAGGCATTGCGTTTGCTGCCCTCACTGCAGCAGTTGTAGCATCTCTGGCCGGAAAGGCAAACAGCATCTCCACCATTTTTTCATTAGACATTTATAAAAAATATTTTAATAAAGAAGCATCAGAAAGAAAGATGGTGTTGACAGGCAGATGGGCTGTTGTTATTGCAATGGTGATTGCAGGTATTGTAACACCGGCATTAAAATCCCTTGACCAGGCCTACCAGTTTATACAGGAATATGTTGGTTTTATTTCCCCTGGTGTGCTGGCTATTTTCTTGCTGGGATTTTTCTGGAAACGCACCACAGCAAATGCTGCTATGGCGGGTGCATTGTTAACTATTCCAATTTCTACAGTGTTGAAATTTTTACCGGTATGGACAAGTGGAGGGTTCCCCGATTTTCCTTTTTTAGACAGGATGAGCATCACCTTCGTATCCATTGTATTGGTGATGACTGCGGTTAGTGTTATCTACCCTAAAAAAGAAAATGATACACATGTTATTCAAGTTGATAAATCAATGTTTAGAATTACATCAGGGTTTGCCATTGGGTCTGTCATTATTATTGGAATACTAACGGCATTGTACACTGTTTTTTGGTAAAAAATAATTATTGATTTGAAAAATAAGGCTCGCTGAAATTGAGTGAATGATTTTAAATAACCTTTATAAATAAAAATTTTGTTGGTGGAAACGCTGCTATTAACACCCATTTGTTTATAACCTGGCGGTACCAATTAAATATATTAGAGGCTTGCAAATTGCTCTATCTAAATTTTTCGTTCAGGAGTTTTTATATACAAAATGAAGGTAATTTAGAACCATTACTCTTGTGAAAAATATAGCATTAAATAATAGTATTAATTTTTCTTAATCACATTTAAAAATAGGATGCATCATCATGAAAAAGAAAACTGACATTCAAAATTCCAGGCGGTCTTTTCTCCGGAATTCAGCTTTGGCCTCGGCCGGATTTTTTATTATCCCACGCCATGTACTGGGCCGTGGTTTTGTAGCCCCAAGTGATAAATTAATTATTGCAAGTATTGGTGCTGGTGGAAAGGGTGCCGATGATATCGATCAATTTTTCAAATCCGGCAAAGCTGAAATTGGTTTTTTATGTGATGTTGACGACCGCCAATGTGTGGAGACCCGTAAAAAATTTCCCAACGCAAAATACTATAAAGACTTCAGGGAAATGTTGAGCAAAGAAGGGAAGTCAATTGATGCGGTTTCCGTTTCCACGCCAGACCATCAGCATGCCGTTGCTGCTATGGCCGCCATGCAACTGAATAAACATGTTTATGTACAAAAGCCGCTTACGCATGATATTTACGAAGCCCGTATGCTTACAAAAGCAGCACACCAATATAAAGTAGTAACGCAAATGGGCAACCAGGGCTCTTCCGGCGATGGAGTGCGTCAACTGCAGGATTGGTACAATGCAGGTTTAATAGGAAATGTGCATACGATATATTGTTATACTGACAGGCCAATATGGCCACAGGGGGTACCCCGTCCAACTAATTCTTCCCCTATTCCTGACGGGCTTGATTTTGATTTATGGCTTGGTACAGCACCAAAAAGAGATTATTTTGAAGGGGTATTGCCGTTCAACTGGCGTGGATGGTGGGATTATGGAACCGGCGCATTAGGTGATATGGCCTGTCATATTATGGCACCTGCATTTGCAGTGATGGGATTGGGGTATCCAACTAGTGCAGAATGTAGTGTGGCAACAAAATATATTGAGAACTGGAACAGTGCATACTATCCTGAAAGTGGGCCAATTTCTTCACATATCACCTTAAATTTCACTGGAAAAAATAGTAAGCCTGATGTGGAGCTTCACTGGATGGACGGAGGTATACAGCCTTCAAGACCTAAAGAATTGGGTGCAAATGAAATGATGGGTGATGGTGGAAATGGAGTTGTTTTTCTGGGAACAAAAGGAAAAATGATGGCCGGAACATACGGGGTTAATCCGCAATTGCTGCCTACTTCCAAAACTAAAACAGCAAAAGTACCCCAGACTGTGGCCCGGGTAAAGAATGGAGAAGAAGGACACTATGCAGCTTGGGTAGAGGCAGCCATTGCCGGTTACGGTAGTAAGGAAGCAAAAGGACTGAGTTCTCATTTTGATATTGCAGGTCCGCTTACAGAAAGTATCCTTATGGGAAATCTTGCGATACGGAGTTATGATATTCAAAAGAAGAAGGGCAATGATTTTGATTATCCCGGCCGCAATATCAAATTACTTTGGGATGGGGCTAACATGAAGATTACAAATTTTGATGAAGCCAACCAATTTGTTAAACGTAATTATAGGGATGGGTGGAGTTTGTAATAATACAACCTGGTTTAAAAACTGTAATTGAAGTGAAAAGATCTTTCCTGCTATTCTGATAAATTTGAATTAATAAAATGCTTTGTAAATTAATATTTCACAAAGCATTTTTATTTTTCAGTAACTCCTTATGGAAAATTTAGTGGCAGAAGAAGCTAATACTGTTTAGATATTTACAAACAAAAAGATGATTTTTATATTCGTGTAATAAAATAAAACGCTCATAAAAGAATTACACAATGTAAATTCAATCAGTATTCATGAATTAAAAGCAAGTAACCGGCACATGAGAAAAATTGTTATTGTTATAATAAAAGGTTTATGGTTATTATCACCTTTAGATAGTTATGAGCAGCAACATGACTGGGAAAATCCTGCATTGGTTTCTCAAAATACTTTAGAACCGCATGCTCATTTTATTCCTTACCCTTCAGAAAAAGAAGCTTTAATTAAAACAAACTCACCATTTATTCAATCATTGGATGGTACCTGGAAATTTAGCCTGGCTGTTAATCCGTCCACTAAACCGGATGACTTTTTTAAAGATGGCTTCGATATAAGTAAGTGGAGCAATATAAAGGTACCTGCTCACTGGCAAACAGAAGGTTTTGATAAGTTTATTTTCACAGACGTGGAATATCCTATTCCTCCCGACCCGCCTTTTGTTCCTAAAGATTATAATCCTGTAGGTTCTTATAAACGAAATTTTTCAGTACCCGTAAACTGGAGAGGAAAAAATATTTTAATTCATCTCGGTGCAGTCAACTCTTTTTTTTATTTGTGGATTAATGGCAGTTACATTGGTTTTAGTAAGGATAGTAAAACACCTGCTGAGTTTGATATTACAAAATATATAAGAAAAGGAGATAACAGTATTTCGCTGCAGGTGTATCGCTTTAGCGATGGTACCTATCTTGAAGGGCAGGACATGTGGAAATTGAGCGGCATTGAAAGAAGTGTTTATTTAATAGCAAGACCAGGGTTGTCAATTTATGATTATTATATAAGAGCAGGCCTGGATGAAAACTATACCAATGGCATTTTCAATTTAACTGTTTCATTAAACCAGCTGCCGGTAGCTGCTGATGCATCTCAATCCATTGAAATAAAATTATTGGATGAGGACGGCAATCTTTTATTGAACCAAAAGCAACATGTAAATGCCAATAAAAGTTTTCAATTTACAGGGATGGTAAACAATGTGAAGCAATGGAATGCGGAGCACCCTGATCTTTATTCCCTCGTAATAAATCATTTGGATAAGAATGGAAAAACCATTGAAAGCATTTCTCAAAAAACGGGTTTCAGAAATATAGAAATAAAGCATGGTTTATTGTCGGTAAACGGTGTGCCGATAAAAATAAAAGGTGTTAACCGCCACGAACATGATATGATTACAGGTAAAGTAATCACAGTTGAAAGTATGAAAAGGGATATTCAACTTTTCAAACAATATAATATCAATGCCATGCGGTGCAGTCATTATCCTAACAGGGAAGAATGGTATGAGCTCTGTGATAAATATGGTATTTATGTAATTGACGAAGCCAACATTGAATGTGATGGCATGGATTTTCATCCACTAAAAACTTTATCTGACAAGCCCGCCTGGAAAGCTGCTTATTTAGACCGTACAAAAAGAATGTTTGAAAGAGACAAAAACTATTGCAGCATTATTACCTGGTCATTGGGAAATGAAAGCCGGTTTGGAGACAATTTTGTAGCCACTTATCAATACCTAAAAACAAAAGATAGCACAAGGCCAGTGCAATATGAAGAGGCACGAGAAAATTCTTTTACAGATATTTTCTGTCCAATGTATAAAAATATTGGTTTTATATCGGAGTATGTAAAGGAGTGGCGACCACGACCGCTTATACAATGTGAGTATGCACACATGATGGGCAATGGTGGCGGAAACCTGAAAGATTACTGGGATGTGATAAATAAATACGAACAATTACAGGGCGGGTTTATATGGGATTTTTCTGACCAGGCTTTTAAAAAGAAGGATGCCAATGGTCGTGACATCTGGGCTTATGGCAGGGATATGGGAAAGGTAGGCGCCACCAGTGATACAAGTTTTTGTGCAGATGGGTTATTTAATGCCGACAGAAGCCCGAAACCACAGGCATTTGAATTAAAAAAAGTTTATCAAAATATCGGTTTTGAAACAGTTGCCTTTTCTACGAAAACTATTCTTATCATTAATCGTTTCGATTTTACCAACCTCAGCAACTACTCATTTAGTTGGTATATTAAAGCAAATGGAAAAATTGTTGCTGAAGGGAAAATAGAGGAGTTAAATATTGCACCACATCATTCAAACGAAATTGAATTAAATATTCCTGTAGTCGAAGTGCAGCCGGCAACAGAATATTTTTTATTTATTGAAGCAAAAACAAAAACACCAACCGAATTAGTGCCGGATGGCTTTGTTATTGCTAAAGAACAATTTGAATTACCCTGGAAAAAAAATGCAGTTATTCCATCAGCTAAAATATACCAGGCGTTGCAGCAGGAAGATGATGGGAACGCCGTAAAAATATTCAATACAGATTTTGCTGTTACAATTAATAAACAGAGCGGCTGGCTGGAGCAGCTGACATTTAAAAACAATAAACTGATTCATTCTCCATTAATGCCGCATTTCTGGCGGGCTGCAACAGATAACGATATTGGCAACAGCCAGCAGATACGTTGTGCAATATGGCAGCATGCGGCAGATGATGCAAGGCTTGATAGTTTTACCATAAAAAAATTAAACGATCTGCAAACCGAAATAAGAACGGTGCATTACCTGCGACAGGTTGATGCAAATTATTTTGTGTACTACATGATTCATGCAAGTGGTGTTATAGAAGTAAAAGTGAAAATGAAAGCAGACTCAAAAAATTTACCGGAGATGCCCCGTTTTGGGATGAAAGTTTTATTGAATAAAGAATTTGATAAAGTAACATGGCTGGGCCGTGGGCCATTTGATAATTACTGGGATCGAAATTATTCTGCTGATATTGATGTTTATCATATGCCTGCTGATTCTTTATTTTTTCCTTATGCCCGTGCACAGGAGAGTGGTTACCGAACCGGTGTAAGATGGATGTCTTTGCAGAATAAAGAAGGCATCGGGTTGATGGCGGCGGGTAAGCCTCAATTAGCACAGGCGTTTTGCATTTTGATATGAATAAATTAGAGTTCGACAGAAATGCTTCACAAAATAATCATGCTGGATCAATGACAAATGATGATTTTATATGGTGGAATATTGATTATAAACAAATGGGTGTAGGTGGCGATAATAGCTGGGGTGCCAGAACTCATTCGGAATATATGCTGCCATACAGGGATTATGAATACAGTTTTATTTTACAGCCACTAAGTGGAATAACTGAGAAATAGATACTCGAATTATTCAAAAAATAGAATAACCCTGATGAATATCAATATAGGATAAACTTAATTATACGGCGTTAATATAGCACCAAAAAATAAATAAATAAACTCTAAAAAAATAGTAATGAATTTTTCAGCAGATCAAATTCAGGAGTGGGTAAAAATTTATTACCAGATGGATGTGGTTACAAAACCGTTAACAGGCGAGTATGAACTTAATTATCTGCTTAGTGGTGATGATGGAAAGAAATATATTTTCAAAGTGGCAAGCGATGAATACAGTTATGATTTTTTTGATGCCCAGGTAAAGATGGTGAACCACCTTTCCAAAACAGAAGTTGCAGATAAATTCTGCAGGTACATAAAAAATACGGAAGGAAATGAGCTGACTGTACTTGTATTAGATGGCAAAAAATATTTCCTGCGCCTCCTTACATTTCTTGAAGGTGAATTTTGGATGAATTTAAAAAATCGGCCGGATCCTTTGCATATTGACCTTGGAAATTTTTTGGGTAAGATGGACAAAGGGTTGAAAAATTTTTCACATCCTTCAATGCACCGCCGCTATGTGTGGGACATTAGTAATGCAATGGATGCAAACAGGAAACTGCCTTGTATAAAAAATCATGAATGCAGAAGAATAGCAGGATATTTTTTATTGCAGTTTGAAACGGAGGTGCTGCCGCAGATTTCTTCTCTGCGTCATGCCTATGTACACCACGATGCCAATGATACCAATGTGCTGGTGCAGGCAGATAAGGTATCTGGCCTTATTGATTTTGGAGATATGGTGTACACTGGATTAATAAATAATCTTGCTGTAGCATGCACCTATGCTATGATGAACCATGAAAATCCACTGCATGCGGCCACGTTGCTGGTGCAGGGTTATCATGCTGCTTACCAGTTAACTGAGCAGGAGCTTGATTTGCTGTATTATTTAATTGCAGCAAGGCTTTGTATCAGCGTAACGCAATCTGCATTCAATGCTTCTATCGAAACAAACAATGAACACCATTTCATTTCTGAGAAACCTGCCTGGGATTTATTGTATAAACTCATTAAGATAAACCCAGTTAAAGCGCAGGATAGTTTCAGGAAGGCTTGTGGTTTTGATGGAGTGATTAACAATGCGGATTATTCAGCTTTATTGCAGCTAAGAAAAATGAATGTTGGCCGCAACCTTAGTATCAGTTACAAGGACAAGTTGAAAATTGTAAAAGGTGCTTTACAATATTTATATGATGATAAAGGAAGGACATTTGTCGATTGTGTAAATAACCCATCACATGTGGGACATTGCCACCCTGTTGTGGTAAAAAGGATGCAAAAACAAATTGCTACACTTAATACAAATACAAGATATCTGAATGATAACATGGTGGAGTATGCAAAGCGGCTTACAGCCACATTGCCAGCATCATTAAGTGTGTGTTATTTCACCAACAGCGGTAGCGAAGCAAATGATTTGGCAGTCAGGATAGCAAGGCACTTTACCAAACAAAAGGATATCATCGTTCTTGATCATGCTTATCATGGCACCTCTGCTGTTGCAATGGAAATGAGTCCTTATAAATTTGATGGCAAGGGTGGTTTTGGGCAAATGCCGTGGATACACAAAGCAATGAATCCTGATATGTATCGTGGCCCTTACAAGTATGGTGATGTAAATGCAGGAAAAAAATATGCAACAGATGTACAACGGATAATTGAAGAATTAAAAAAAGAAAACAAAGCCCCGGCGGTTTTTATATGCGAAACATTATTAGGTGTAGGCGGACAAATTCCATTGCCTCCTGGTTATTTAAAAGAAGTGTATCAATATATAAAGGCTGCTGGTGGTGTTTGTATTGCTGATGAAGTGCAGGTAGGGTTTGGAAGAGTTGGAGAAAAATTCTGGGGTTTTGAGTTGCAGAATGTGATACCGGATATTGTTGTTATGGGAAAACCTATTGGCAATGGACATCCATTGGCAGCTGTGGTGGTAACAAATGAAATTGCTGATGTGTTTAATAATGGGATGGAGTACTTTAATACTTTTGGAGGCAATCCCGTTTCAATGGCAACTGGCCTGGCTGTACTTGATGTAATACAGCAAGAGGAAATGCAGCAGCATGCGCTGGAGGTTGGAAATTATTTAATGGAAGGGTTAAAAGAATTAATGAATAAATATCCCATCATTGGTGATGTACGTGGGCATGGTCTGTTTATTGGCGCTGAAATGGTGAGGAACAGAAATACACTGGAGCCAGCAGTTCGTGAAATTGATACATTGGTAGAAATAATGAAGAACAAGGGATTTTTATTAAGTACCGATGGACCACTGTACAATGTGCTAAAAATAAAACCACCTTTGCCTTTTAATAAACAGAATGCAGATGAAATGTTGTCTTGCCTCGATGAGACTCTGACAGAGTTATAAAGCCAAAAAATACAAAATGATATGTTGAATTAGAAGTAGTAAAAACGTGGATACAAAATATCAATGTTGTTAGATCGGTTTTTAGCCTGTCAGAGATTTATATCCTTAATCGGCTTTGTTGCATGAATGTGTGTGGATAAGTTTTATTATTTCGAAAAAGGTTGAATGTTACCCACATAGGTTAAAATAAAGGATATAGTTAAGTTATT
>JAYVLZ010000214.1:0-17938 GCA_043759175.1 Chitinophagaceae bacterium
GCCTTTACGGTAAAAAAAGGTACGGGGAATATTCAAACCAAAAGGTCATTTTTGGATTATCAGTTGCACCTGGAATGGAAGATACCTGAAAACATTACCGGCGAAGGACAGGCCAGGGGAAACAGCGGTTTATTTCTTGCATCTACTGGCCAGGGAGATTTGGGGTACGAGGTACAGATACTGGATTGTTATAACAACAAAACTTACGTAAATGGCCAGACAGGCAGTATTTATAAACAGGCCATTCCATTGGCCAATGCATGTAAGAAACCTGGTGAATGGCAAACTTATGATATCATCTGGACGGCTCCACGTTTTAATGAAGATGGTTCTGTAAAAAGCCCGGGACGTGTTACCGTAATACACAACGGTGTTCTTTTACAAAACAATACAGAAGTAAAAGGTGTGACAATGTATATCGGAAAACCTTTTTATAAAGCACATGGCCCATCAAAAATAAAGCTGCAGGATCATGGCGATAAAAGTGAAGCGATCAGTTTTAGAAATATTTGGATAAGGGAGCTATAATGGTGAGTGGTGAATTGTTAGTTGTGATTAAATACTACTCACGACTCACCCATTCACTACAACTTTACCATACAGCTATCTGTCTTACAAGCCCGGTATATTGCTGGGTTGCTTTTTTGATGATGTAACCACTGATCCATCCTACATAAGCATATTTAGAATAAATAAATTTTTTGCCGGGGTTAATTGTATTGATTTGCCTGATCAGTTCATCCAGAACAGTAGCGCCAGATAAAAGCGCCCTTTGATCGTATGTTTTTATTACACGGCTGAGATTTTTACTTGCTGCCACCGCTTCTTCACTGTTTGTAATTGTTTTAAGTGCAGCAGGGTGTATCAATTCATCATAATTGTTAAGGAGGCCTTTACGGAATTCACTGATATCAGTACTGCTGATTTCCATATAATTTTTACTTAGCTCACCGGGATGCATACACGAAGCAATAGCCCAAACAATACCGCCAGACAGGTACATCACGTCCCTGGATTTAAAATCTGGTTTATTGTCTAATTCCCATTGAACAGTGATGGCAATACTGTCTTTCCATAACTTTTCTGCTGCTTTGGCAAACTCGTTAATATCCCCCTGCGTTTTAGCATCTACCAGGCGCTGAAAAGACTTAGTGCCCAGTGGGAAAGTAACCGGTACAAATTTCCTGGATGCATCAAAGTAACCGCCTTTTGTATTGCCGCTTCCTACATCAAACTGGTTGGTGGAATAACGGTCTCTTTGCGGAACAATCCCCAGCATACTTAATTCAGATTCCTGGATGGCAGAAACAGCACTGACCTTTACGGAAGAGTCCATTCCCGTTGGACGAATAATATTAGCGAAGTAGTCTGTCTTATTGTATTTATCCAGCTCTTGTCTTAAGCCGCTGCTGATAACAATATAAACACGTTTACCAGGAATCTGGTAACGCTCTTTTATCAGCTTCCAAAAAATAGTAACAGCATCAAAAGTTTCTTTTTCACTCTGGTAAGAAAGCGAGGCTGCATCGGTGTTGATAGAAGTGTCTGCTTTCAGGGTATAATCGTACTGCCTGTCTTTGCTGAGTTTTACTTCAATCACACTCAGCTTGATGCCTTTGGCGCCTACTTCAATACCTGCATACAAATCGCCGATGCCCTGCACACTTTTTAATAAAGTTTCCACCACGCTGGCCATCATATTCATGCGCTGTGCTTTGTACAGCCGGATGGCTGTCTGGTAACTTTCTATAGCTTTTTGTGTTTGATCCTGTTTGGTGTATAAATTACCCAGCCCCTGGTAAGCATAAGCCTGGCAATAATAATCCTGGTGAGCTTTTGCTTTGAATAACCCTTTCTTAAAAAATTCTTCTGCTGCATCCAGTTGTTGTGCATCCACCAGTGTATTGGCAGTTTGCAGCATCCTGAAAGTAGACTGACTTTTGATGGTTTGTGCGTTGGATAGTGTGCAGATAAATACACCTGCAATTAACAATATGCTCCTGATCATTAGTAATTATATTTAGTACAGTAATGAGTTATTTTAATAAGTTCTGAGAAGGCGGACAGTTGTTTCACAGGTACGTTGTAATCCTATTTTTTTATTATCCCAATAAAGGGATATGGAAAATATGGTTCCATCATCTGCCTGCAAACATAGCTATTCTATTGAAACGTTACCGATGCTTTTGTTATCAGTTTATTCACATTCCTTTATGGAGATGTGTAATAAAAATTAAAATAATTAATCAACAAAGCGGTAAAGAAACCGCAGGAAAATAAATATACCGGTACGAAAGTCTTCCTGGTAAAAATTGGGCATTTAAAAAATACCCGTAAATTTCTTTTGTCCTATTTTTCTATTTAAATCCAAAAAACAATATCTTCATTTTTCAAAAATTTAACGACATGGATGCTGCTATTCAAGACAAAATCAATACCTGGCTTGCCGGTAATTATGATCAATCTGTAAAAGACGGGATTACAAAACTGCAAACAGAAAACCCGGATGAACTGGCTGACGCATTTTATAAAAATTTGGAATTTGGTACGGGTGGATTAAGAGGAATTATGGGTATTGGTACCAATCGTATGAATAAATACACGGTGGGGATGGCTACACAGGGCTATGCTAATTATTTAAAACAGTGTTTTGGAGATAACGTAAAAGTGGCAGTGGCACACGACAGCCGCAACAACAGCCGCTTTTTTGCTGAAACGGTTGCCAATGTCTTTGGGGCCAATGGGATAAAAGTATATTTGTTTGAAGAGCTAAGACCCACACCGGAACTGAGTTTTGCTATTCGCCATTTTAGTTGCCAGGGTGGGGTGGTTTGTACCGCATCGCACAATCCAAAGGAATACAACGGGTACAAAGCTTATTGGGATGATGGTGCACAAATGGTAAGTCCACATGATGAAAATGTGATAAAGGAAGTGGAAAAAATTGCATCGGTGGATGACGTGAAATGGAATGGCGGTGAAGCCAATATAACCTTGATTGGAAAAGACGTAGATGCAGCTTATATACAAATGGTGAAGGGTCTGAGTGTGTATCCCGAAGTATGCAAAGCCCAGCATGATCTTAAAATTGTATATACACCAATACATGGAACGGGAATAAAATTGGTGCCGCAGGTATTGCAGACTTTTGGTTTTGATAATGTGCACATAGTGGAGGAGCAAAGCACACCGGATGGAAATTTTCCAACCGTAATCTATCCAAACCCGGAGGAAAAAGATGCCATGAATATTGGTTTGAATAAAGCAACCGAACTGGATGCCGATATTTTATTAGGGACAGACCCTGATGCTGACCGTGTAGGGATTGGTGTAAAAAATAATGATGGGGAGTGGGTGCTGATGAATGGTAACCAAACAGCAGTGCTGGCATTCAATTACATGATCGAAGCAAGAAAAGCAAAAGGATTGGCAGCACCCAATGATATGGTGGTAAAAACAATTGTTACTTCTTATTTGATTGACAACATTGCCAAACAAAATGGTATTGCCTGTTACAATGTGCTCACCGGCTTTAAGTGGATATCCTCTTTAATAAAAGCAAAAGAAGGGAAGGAAAAATATATCATTGGTGGGGAGGAGAGTTTTGGTCTCATGATCGGAGATCAGATAAGGGATAAAGACGCCATCAGTGCAGTAGCATTGTTGTGTGAAATGGCAGCCTATGAAAAAAGCAAGGGCCGCAGCTTATACTCAAAGCTGATTGATCTGTATGTGCAGTATGGATTATTTAAAGAAAACCTCGTAAGCATCACCAAAAAAGGAATGAATGGAGTAAAAGAAATTGCAGACATGATGCAGGGCTACCGGGATAATCCACCAAAAACAATTGATGGCCAGGAAGTGGTACAATTGCTGGATTATGATTTACAGACAGGCAAAAATTTAAGTACAGGAGATAGCTGGAAAATAGAACTGCCAAAAAGTAATGTGCTGCAGTTTATATTGGGCGATGGAACACAGATATCTGCAAGGCCGAGCGGTACAGAACCAAAGATCAAATTTTATTTTAGTGTAAATACCAAATTAGCCAATGCGGCAGGTTTTGAAGCAGCAGAAAAATCATTAAATGAAAAAATTGCAAGAATTATTGCGGAGATGAAATTGAATTAAAAAAATACTTTTATTAAATGAGAAGGCCGGCAATAAAACGCCGGCATTTTTTTATCTTGCACTTATCCTTATAAACAGTTTGATAAATAAAAACCATCACAAAAATTATTCTCTATAAAGTCTTCCCGCCTTGGGTGGGAGAGATTTAGAGGGGGCTTATGAGAAAATACGATGATACTTACAGGCACAAGGGCTTGCGGAAAAAATTAATTGATACCCTGCGGCAGAAGGGAATAACAGACGAGGCTGTGCTTACTGCTATGAACAATATCCCCCGCCACTTTTTTTTAGACAGTGCCTTTGATGAAATTGCGTATGAAGACCGGGCTTTCCCTATCGGGGAAAAACAAACTATTTCACAACCTTATACGGTGGCGTATCAAACCCAGTTGCTCCAGGTAAAACCTTACGATAAAATTTTGGAGATTGGAACCGGCAGTATCTACCAGGCAACGGTACTGGCAGAAATGGGTGCACAGGTGTTTACCATCGAAAGACAAAAAGTGTTATTTGAAAAAACAAAGAATTATATTTTCAAAAACAAATATCCCAAACTAAAATTTTTTTACGGAGATGGTTATGAAGGGTTGCCTACTTATGCGCCATTTGATAAAGTGATCATTACAGCAGCAGCGCCTTTTATTCCACCGAAATTAATTGACCAGATGAAAGCAGGCGGTAAGATGGTGGTACCTGTGGATGAAGGGACACACCAGCGCATGTTACGCATCACCAAAAATGCAGACGGCAGCATCAGCGAAGAAGCATTTGATAATTTTTCTTTTGTACCAATGCTTACAGGAAGGAATGGATAATTTTAAATGATAATTGATAGTTGAAAACAGCAATGACTGAAAAAAATAAAAATTTAGATACAGTTGAACTTAAAGGTGAAACCGTAAGCGCTAAATTTTTTCCATTACATTTCTTTTCAAAAATAGTTTTTATATGTAACCTTTGTTTTATTGCTGCTGTTATCCTCAGGTGGATAGAAAATGCCAATAAGAAAAAGGGGAATTTTGATGGTGCTATAAAACTGCAGCCCTTAGAAAGTACAATCGCTATTTTAGGTTATGGGGCAATTATTATCAATTTTATTTTTAACATGATTCTTTTGGTAATGTTACTCCTAAAAAAAGAACAGCAGCTGCCCAAATGGTTAATTTGGTTTAACTTTCTGATCCTGATCATCCAGGTCTATTATTTTTTCTTTTAGAAATTATTCCATGATACAAAACATACTTAAAGACAGGCCAACCAAACTGTTTGTAATTTTTTCTGCATTTTTTGTAGCCAATGCATTGATAGCAGAATGTATTGGTGGAAAAATATTTTCGCTGGAAAAAATATTCGGCTGGCAACCGGCCAATCTTACACTCTTTGGTGAAAAGGGACTCTCCTTTAATCTTACCTGCGGTGTATTACTATGGCCGCTGGAGTTTATCATGACGGATATTGTAAATGAATACTACGGTACTAAAGCAGTACGCCGTATTTCTTATACAGCCGTAGCATTGATCAGTTATGGATTCCTCATGTTCTACCTTGCCATGAGTATGCCACCGGCAGATTTTTGGTATGGCTCTGGGGTGGACAATGGAATACCTGACATGAACAAAGCATTCAATGGAATTTTTGGGCAGGGCATGTGGATCATTGCAGGCAGCCTCATTGCATTTTTAGTAAGCCAGATGGTAGATGTAACTGTTTTTCATAAAATAAAAAAACACACCGGGGAAAAAAAAGTGTGGTTAAGAGCAACCGGCTCCACCATTATATCGCAACTGGTAGATAGTTTTATTGTTTTGTTTATTGCTTTTAAAATAGGCAGGGGATGGAGCTGGCAACTGGTGCTGGGTATATGTGTGGTAAATTATATTTATAAATTCAGCATGGCCATTATTCTTACACCTGTTATTTATTTGGTAGAAAAAAGGATAGAAAAATATTTTGGCCCGGAAACCACCCATAAAATGAAACAGGCTGCTATGGGTATCCAAAGTGAATAATTTCAACAGAACTCATTATATTTGTTTTATCTAACCAGATTCAATCTGTACCCCTCATCTGCATAGCGGTCGAAAACGCTCCATTTTCCATTGAAATTTACAATGAACGATTGTTCGCCAGGTCTAAAAAAAATCTGTGAATGAAAAGTATTGCGCTTTCTTTATTGTGTGTAATTGTTTTTACCTGTTGCCAGGCACAGGCCGGCTTTGATGTATATATCAGCAACAGCGGCAGCGATGTGAATACAGGCACCAGTCCTGCATTACCAAAGAAAACCATCAATGGTACATTTTCTCATCCTGGCAGTTTTGGTCTTCCGGCCAGTCCTGTAAAAGTTGGATTGCAGGGTGGTAATTTATTTAATGAAACATTCAATGCTGATTTCCCCATGCAGGTGGGAACTTATGGCAATACATCTACCAATCAATTTGCTGTTTTTAATGGCACCAGTGTTTTTGACACAGGCTGGGTAAAAACGGAAGGCAGATCCAATTTGTATGAACAGGCCGTTTCTTTAACAGGGTTTACAGGTTATGGTATTGGTGGAATAGGTCAATACAGTTTTGTATATATATTTGAAATTGATAAAACGTTAGAAAAAACTGCACCATTTACTGCAAGAAAAGTATTGAAATTTGTTTATAGCCAGGAAGAGGCAGATGCAACTCCCGGCTCATTTTACGAACCCATCACTACCACTGAAAATCCGAAAAAAATTTATGTTCATACCACTGATGGAAATGCTCCCGGACAGAATCAGCAATACCGCTATGAAGTATCAGTAAGAGACAGAGCCCTCAATGTAACTTACCAGCCAGGTAACCATTTTGAGCATTTATGGGTAAGGGGTTATGGAGCTGGTAATGGAATGATTCCAACAGGAGAAAATTCAACTTTCAACCGTATGATATTCGGTCCGGGTGGAGGCATACATCACCTGGTATTAAGAGGAGCAAATGTCAATAACAGTCTCTATTTGCCATCGGGTAAAAATATGACACAGCTTGCTGTTGTTTTTTATGATGTAGAAGGTTTTGGACGACATAATACAATAAGCAATTCCATTTTTTTGGATATTAAAGAGCCGGTATATACGCATCACAGTTATGGCTCTAATTTTGGTGCACTGGAACTCAATAATGTATTTTCATTTGCCGACAGTAATGATTATGGTGGCTTTGTGCAAAACATGGATACAGATTCTGTACTGTTAAGAAATTCGTATTCGTATCAACACAAATACGGATATGGTTATGGCTGGGCAAAATATGTTGATATAAAAAATTGTGGCTTTATTGATGTAATGATGGGTATTGGTTTTGGTTATCTCAAAACGATGGCTTCTGTCAATAATACATTTATTAAAACAAAAGGAAACTCAGTAACTGCCATTGAATTAGCTCAATCCATACAATTGCTGCTGGCCAATTCTATTATACACTTACGTTCAAATGCTACCGCTGATAATAACAATGCGGTTGCCGGGTCACTTATTTCCCGGGCTGGCTATTGGGGAAACAGCATTAATGCAACAGGCAATATTTTTATCTGTGATGTGGACCCTTCAAAAAGTGTGCTTGCTGCAACAACAAATACCGATAATGGTGCAGGCACAACAACAGACCGATGGCAGAATAATGTGTATGTATTATTGAGAGGAGATAAAATTTTCTGGAGGGTTACCAATCCTGTAACAAACAGTTGGAGTACAGATATTGTTTCTTTTGAGCAATGGAAAGTACAATCCGGGCAGGACAAAAAAAGTTTGTTTTTTGATCTCCGGAATGATCCAAGAGGATTGAAAGCAATTTTTTCAGATCCTGAAAATGGTGATTACGAACTGGCCAATACTTTTGAAGGAAATCAGATCAGGGCTTTGAGGGCTGGCATGACAAAACCAATAAGTTGTTTTGTAAAGAAGCCAACTTATGAAGAGGCTGCTGCTTTAATTATCAATGATGGGGTGCTCACTGCGGATGTTTGCAGAAACCCCTGCGTACAAAATAATATCAGAGGTTACAGTCAATTGCAGGTACAACAGGTAGCGGGCAAAAAAATGCAAATAAAATGGAACCTGGATGATGAAAGGGGAGTAGATCATTACGAATTATTAAGATCATTCGGTAACACTGATTTCACCAGCATCCAATCTGTACAACCAACAGGCGATTCTGTTTATACTTTTACAGACAGTATGCTGCAACCAGGAGTTGAGTACCGGTACAGTATAGCCGTTTTTTCAAAAATGGGTGGTAAATGCTATTCTGATATCCGGACTGCTTACATTGAAAATATAAAAGCTTATTCCATTTATCCCAATCCTTCTTCAGGTATGATACGCCTTGGATTAAAAAATTATTCTGGTGCCGTTAAATTAAAAATCAGCAATGTAATGGGGATGATAGTGTATTCAAAAGAGATCAGCTGCCTGTATGGAATACCACCCGTAATTGATCTTTCTTTAATGGCAAAAGGATTGTATTGGGCAAGGATTGAAACAGATGAAACATCAGTAGTGCAGTCTTTCCTGTTACAATAAATATTCGTGAATGGTGAATGGGGAATGGTCAATGGTGAATGGAGAATTATTGGCACAATCTTCAACTTTAAACCATCAACTTTCAAACCTTCAACCCTGTCTTAATCGTATCATTTCATCGCATCATTTATTTCTATCCAGTATCCATCGGGGTCTTGAAAATAAACCTGTTTTACATTGTCAACCCTTAACGTTACACTTTTTTTCTCGCCGGCCCAGCTTTCATAGTCAATATTATTTTTATCCAGCATGGCGATAAAATCTTTTAATGATGGCACTGTAAAGCATAGATGATTGTGCTTATCATGTGTTGTTGCAGTACCGGCACCGCTTATCAAATGAAGGTGACTTAAAGGCCCAATGCCAAACCAGGTATGCAGTCCATCATGGAAAGGTTCCGGGATAGTATCTAAGTGAACGATGTTTTGATAGAAGGCAGTACTTTTTTTAAGATCAGTTACATAAACAGCAACATGATTTAAAACAGGGGTTTGCTTTTGAGCAATACCAGCATAACTTAATAAATTAAATAATGCTAAAAAAATGATTAACCGTATTTGCATAAAAATATTTTTCAGAATGAAATTGAACAGACAAGATAAGTTATTTGAGGGGTATAAGAAACAGTATTTCTTTCTTATAATTTATCACTGATAACATCTACCAATCCTTCTGTTGTTTTATCTTCCCTCAATTCCCAGAACATCATTCCGGCTAATTTTTTCCTGCGTACAAATTTTGCTTTGGCTTTAATAGAACGTTCGTCATCAAAGGTGGCAAACAATTGTTTGGATTTATTGTAGCGGTAAGGAGCTTTTGCTTTTTTATCCCAGTGATAACGAAATCCCGAAGTATCACTAAAGTAAGTGTCAAAATTTTTATATGGTACGCCATGTTTAAAAATTCCTGCATTATATAAACCACGGTTGTCGGGTGCTACCTGCTCCCAAACCCTTGCATAAAAAGCGGCGCCAATAATCAACTGTTCACTTTTTACACCATGCTGCAACAGCCAGTTCACACAATTCTCAGTGGATTGCTGGTTGGGTAAATAACTTTTTAAAGGTGTGTGATGTCCGGTAACTTTACTAAAGCCACTTACAAGATCGTAAGTCATCAGGTTTACAAAATCAACTTCCGGCATTACGGCACCCCAGTCGATAGATTTTTCCAGGTAGTCAGTAAATCCTCCTGCAGCAAAAGCAAGCAGGTAATCTTTGCCCATGGCTTTACGCAATGTTTTTACCAGCTCAGTAAAATTTTGTTTGTCGCTGCTGTCGAATGTATGTCCGGGATAGCCTTCAATAGCAGGATATTCCCAGTCTAAATCAAGGCCATCTAAATTAAATTCTTTAAGCAGTTCCACAGTACTCCTGGCAAATGTATTGCGATGGTCTTCGGTTGAAAATATTCCTGAACAAGGTTCACAGCCACCCCATCCACCAAGGGAAACCATTATTTTTAAATTCGGAAATTGTTTTTTTAATTCTCCCAGTTGTACTAATGTGTTGCGTTGTTTTTCATCACTCCAGGTAAGCGAATCATTTCTAAGATGCAGAAAACTGTAAATGATATGTGTTAACTTTTGTAAGGGATATTGCTTCATCACTTCCACATCACCCATAGAATAGGCAATCACTTTATAATTACGCTGCTGACTAAACACTGCCAGTTGCATCAGCAGCAGTATAGCTGGTAAGATTTTTTTCATTGGGTGAAGTTAAAAAATAGTTGTCTTTTGTAAAGAGGCTTTTTTGCTTGTGGGTTTTTATTAGCAGGTATGCTGATGTGTTATGAATTGTATTTGTACTGCTTTGGATTTACTACAATTTTTATTTTTTGTAAATTTGTAACGTAAACATCACGTATATGAATCTATTAGCAGTAGAGCTTATTAATGAAAATAAGCTAAACCAAAGCACAATCTTAGACTTAGGCAAAACAGGCTTAACGGAGCTTCCTGGAGAACTTTTTGAATGTGTCTGGCTGGAAGAGTTGATATTATCAGATGAATATTATGATGAAAGAGAACAAAGAAGTTTTGAAAGAGAATACAACGGTGTATGTAATCAATTATATACTATTCCCGATGAAATAAGTAAGCTGAAAAATTTAAAAATTTTAAGGGCAGGCGGTCACTGGGAAACGGGCTGGCATCTCTCGGATTACAGTTTTTTAGAAAAGCTAACTGGCCTGCATACATTAGACCTAAGCAAAAATGATATTGAGGATTACAGGTTTTTAAAAAAGCTTGCTGGATTAAAAACATTGAACCTTAGTAATAATCAAATATCAGATACCTCCTCTTTAGAAAGATTGCCCAACCTGCAAATATTAGATTGTAGTTCCTGTGAAATAGAGGATTTTAGGTTTCTAAAAAAACTCATCACCTTACAATCATTGGACTTAAGTGATAATCAATTAACGGACATATTTTTTTTAGAGGGACTTACGAATCTTGAAATATTAATGCTTTCTGCCAATCAAATAAGGAATATCAGTTCTTTAGAAAAAATCGGCAGGTTAAAAAATTTAGACCTTAGCGGCAATAGTATCACCGATATTAGTTTTTTAGAAAAACTAAGTGGTTTGCAAATATTGAACCTTAAGGATAATCCTCTGTCGGATATCAGTAGTTTAGAAAAGCTTACGGGGTTGCATACATTAGACCTCAGCAGTAATGAAATTGAGGATTACAGTTTTTTAGAAAAACTTAACCAGTTACAAAACTTAGACCTGACCATGAATAAAATTCCTGATACCAGTTTTTTAGGACAACTCCCGGGATTACATTCATTAAGACTTGATTATAATGAGCTTTCAGATATTGGTTTTATTCAAAAGCTTACGGCATTAAAAAGTTTAAGCCTTCGGGATAATAAAATTTCAAATTACAATTTTTTAGAAAAACTAACAGGCTTGCAAACATTAGACCTTAGTTCTAATTATATAAAGGATATTAATTTTTTAGGTAATCTTACAAGCTTACAAAAATTAGACCTTCGCCATAACCTGGTTTCAAATATCAGTGTTTTAGAAAAACTTACAAATTTGCAATCGTTAGATATTAACGGTAATTTAATTACTGATGCCAGCGTTTTACAAAAGCTTACCAGATTAAAACACCTAAAACTGGGCGATAATCAAATTAGTGATATCAGCTTTTTGGAAAAACTCACCGGGCTGCAATGGCTGGATATTAGTGAAAATAAAAAAATTTCCGATTACAGTTTTTTAGAAATGCTTAGTGCTTTACGATCATTAGATATTAGCTACAATCAAATTTCGGATATCAGTTTTTTAACTGATCTCACCAATTTGCAAAGATTAGATCTTCGCTCCAATCAAATATCGGAGATCAGTCAATTATACTACCTGTTCAACTTTAATCCGTCAACAGATATCCGGTTAAAAGGTAATCCGGTTTTTGACTTACTGCCTCCAGGAGTGGTTGAATCAGATTGGAAAACCATTCGTGATGAATTGTAAAGTATCAAATGCTGAATAGATGAAAAGTAGAGGACTAAACCTACATTTTTGTCTTACGGAAATTTCTTATAGCTAATAGGTTACGAAGAAAGAATGTTAGGTAATTGAAATCTGTGCCCAACAATACATTTACAAAATTTGTTCAGCACACACACAAATCGGCTGTAGTTCCTATCAGATTGGTTATTCATATTTCCTCCAATTTCTTCCGCTTCATTCCTCCTTTTCTGCAATTCACTCCTTTTTGATTGTCACCGCTATTTATCCTGACTATACTTGTGCAACATTTAATTAACAATCAAAACTTTTATCATGAAAGCACTTTCAATTATTACAACGCTTGTATTAGCAATGACCTTTTTACAGACAAAGAGCCAGGATGCAGTGCCAAAAGGTTTTGCAAAAGGAAGTATTACGCTGGCAGATAACAGTGAAGTAACAGGTTTTATCAGGGATGATATCCGCAGTAAAGCTGCAGTAGTATTAATTCCGGCAACTGGGGGGAAGAAAATAACTTACGACGGCGACAAATTAAATGCTGTAACCATTAATGAAACTAAGTACATCTGCATGAAAGGAGATTTCTTTAAAGTGGTATGTGATGGGGAACTGAGTTTTATACAAAAATCAAGTGATGCTTCTAACAAGCCGGTGTATGTGGGAACAGAAGCCATGTTTATCAATGGCACAGAAGGCAGGCCGGGAGATTATTTTATTTTCAACAAGAGTTTGCAGCAACTAAAATTAGTTAACAATAAGAATGTGGCTGAAGTAACCGCACAGGCATTCAGCAATTGCGAAGCGGCTGTAAATAAAGCAAAAGAAACAGGTGCTGATATTGCATTACTGAAAGATGCCGTGGATATTTATAATAGGAGGAATGGCCCCCTCTAACTCCTCCGAAGGGGAGGGTAAGACAAGAAGGCCCCACCCATCCTCCCCGTTGGGGAGGAGTAAGACAAGAGTTCAAAAGTTTTGAGCGATTGCTGAATGGCAGGGTGAGTGAGTTATTGATCGAAATAGATTAAATGATGATGTGGAAGATGTAATGTCTGGTTTTGGTAAGAAGTACCGCTCCTTCCCTTTTGGGAAGGAGAAGGAGGATGAGGCCAAATATAATGTGGACAAAGCTCAATAAAAAATTGCTGTACAAGAGTGCACTTCGTTCCTCAGTGTAAACTGTGCCACCAATGATGGGCAAAGAAACTTAGCCGGTATCAAAAAAATATTTCAACAAAAATAATTTATGCTTAAGCAAATAACGCTGTCAGCTATCCTGTTTTTTTCTGTTAATATTATTTACGCACAGAACAGCATACTTACACAAACAGTGAAAGGGATAGTGACCGATGAACAATCTGGTAATGTACTTAGTGGGGTAACCATTTCTGCTGAAGGCATACAGCCTTTAATAGCATCTGGTGCAGACAGCGCCGGTAATTTTAAACTTCAACATGTTCCTGTTGGCAGGCGAACATTTAAGGCAACGATGATTGGCTATGAAGATGCTGTAGTTGCCAATATTGAAGTGACATCCTCTAAAGAAGTAATACTGGAAATAAAATTAAAAGAGAAAATAAAAAAACTGAACGATGTGGTGATCACTACCGGTAAACCAAAAAATAAAGCGCTGAATGAAATGGCGGTGGTAAGTGCAAGACAGTTTAGTGTGGATGAAGCAGTGCGTTATTCCGGTACCCGTAATGATCCCAGCAGGATGGTTCAAAATTTTGCTGGTGTCAGCGGCACCAATGATGCAAGGAATGATATTGTGATCAGGGGTAATTCTCCGGCAGGTGTATTGTGGCGAATGGATGGCATTGATATTCCCAATCCAAATCACTTCAGCACATTGGGCGCTACCGGCGGACCGGTAAGTATTTTGAATACCAACACACTAAAAAATTCTGATTTTTTAACCAGTGCTTTTCCATCGCAATATGGAAATGCACTGGCTGGTGTGTTTGATTTAAGAATGAGAAATGGCAACAGTGAAAAGTATGAATTTCTCAGCCAGTTTGGTTTTAATGGTTTTGAATTTGCTGCTGAAGGTCCGTTGAATAAAAAAAATCAATCTTCTTTTTTGATAGACTACCGGTACTCAATGATTGCGCTGATACAATCGCTGGGCTTATCTGTTGGCACTGGTTCCGTAACACCTAATTACCAGGACCTGCATTTCCGGCTGCACCTGCCTACAAAAAAATGGGGCACATTTGATTGGTTTGGTTTGGGTGGAGAAAGCCATGTTAAATTTCCGGCAGATACAGAAGATAACCTGTATGCCAGCAATGACGGTACTTTACGTGACAGGGATTTCAGTTCGGTAACGGGTGTTACCGGCTTAACCAATACTTATTTTTTTAACAGCAACACTTCCGGGAAATTTATTTTGGCCGTGTCTGGTTTTAAATCCAGCTATAAAGAAATGATAGTGGAAAATGATAAGCCGAATAAAACAGCCTACAATAAAAATAATGTACAGCTAAAATATTCAGCAGGGTACACGTTCAATAAAAAAATAAATACGAAAAATCAATTTACTGCCGGCATCACAGCAGACCTTAGCCAGCTTAATTTGAAACAGGATTATATTCCGGATGGAGATGATTCTGTTATCACCACTTTTACGGATACTAAAGAGAAAGCCGTGTTGCTGAAAGCATTCAGCAATCTGGGGCATCGTTTTAATGATGAGCTGAGTATGAATATTGGTTTGTATTATCAATTGTTTACGCTTAACAATACCTGGAGCATTGAGCCAAGATGGAACATTAAATACCTGGTAGAAAAAAATCAGTCCATTTCTTTTGGTGCAGGCTTGCACAGCCAGTTGCAGCCACTGGAAGTATATTTTTACCAAACAAAAAATAGTAGCGGGCAAATTGATCTTACCAATAAAAATTTAGACTTTGTAAAAAGTGTGCATACCGTATTGGGTTACGATATAAACTTTTCAAGACAACTACGTTTTAAAACGGAAGTGTATGCACAATACATTTATAATGCTGCTGTTGAAAAAATGCCTTCTTCTTTCAGCATGTTAAATACTGGTGCAGATTTTTATTTTCCTGATAAAACCAATTTGGCGAATAATGGAAAGGGATACAATTATGGAGTAGAATTTACACTGGAACATTTTTTAAGCAAAGGATTTTATTATCTCATCACCGCATCTGTTTTCCAATCGAAGTATAAGGGCAGTGATGATGTTTGGCGCAATACTGCTTTCAATACGCACTTTGTAAATAATATTTTACTGGGCAAAGAATTTAAAATAAATGAACGATCCTCTTTTTCTGTGGATACCAAAATGGGAATCGCAGGCGGACAATTATATACGCCATTTGAAGTGGCAGCGTCAGGAAGAGAAGGCTATGTAATTTTTAAAGAAGCCGAGGCTTACAGCTTACGCAACAATACTTACTGGCGCTGGGATCTTAAGTTTTCTTATAATCGGAATGGTAAACGAACGACTCAAAAATTTTACATTGATCTGCAGAATATTACTGGCCGAAAAAATATTTATATCAGAACATTCAACCCTAAGACAGGACAAACGGGAGAGATCAACCAGATAGGATTTTTTCCGAATATTAATTACCAGATCACCTTTTGATTTATATAACTTTACAGTATGCCTAAAACAAATTGCAGGATAGGATTTGATGACCGGATACTAATGCTGGTGGCTATTCCTGTATTAAGTTTTATTATCCCAATTGTATTTATGGGTTGCCGGTTTAATCGTTATCCATTGTTTAGCTGGGATAAATATGTTACTACTTTCGTCATCACAACAGTTTTATGGATCGGCAGCCGCCAGATCATGATCTACAGCAGGAAAAAATATCCTTTGTTCCAGGATGTGCGGAGGCGGTTGATATTTCAGTCGGTAAACATGTTTGTTTTTACAATAATCTTTAATAATTTTTTGGGTTACCTGGCAGACGATGTTTTTTTTAATGATGGCCCGGGGCATTTTAGCAGTGACTTTCTTATCAGCTCCAATTCTGCATCTATATTCTGTACGATTATGATCATTGCCATTTATGAAAGTATTTATTTCATGAATGAATTGCGCCAGTCTGTGGAAGAACAGGAGAAGCTGAAACGGGAAAACCTTTCTGCTCAACTGAATGCATTGCGTACGCAGGTAAACCCACATTTTTTATTCAACAATTTAAATACGCTTAGTTCCATCATACCAGAAGATCCCAAACAGGCAGTTGATTTTGTTCAGCAGTTATCAAAAGTGTACCGGCACATACTGGAAGTGAAAGATGAAAAAAGTATTCCGCTGAAAGATGAACTGGATGTATTGAAGGCGTATGCCTTTTTATTGCAAACAAGATTTGGCCACAATATCGAAATAGATATCAATGTGGCACAGGAAAAATTAAATAAAAGAATTGTACCGCTGTCTCTTCAGTTGCTGATGGAAAATGCTATCAAGCATAATATTGTATCAGCAGATAAACCATTGAGGATAGATGTGTATGCAGAAAATGGTTCGCTGGTAGTAAGCAATAACCTGCAAAAGAAAAATCAATTGCAAGAGTCAACGGGTATGGGGCTGGATAATATCAGGAACCGGTATAAATTGCTGGGCGGCAAAACAGTGGAAGTAACAGAAAGCGAAAACAATTTTACGGTGTCTATTCCTTTGCTGGCAAGCTAATGTGAAAGTTGAAGGGTTGAAAGTTGAAGGTTGATGGTTTTGTCAATAATTCACGATTGACCATTGACCATTCACAAATTGAAATTTCTAAATAAAAGACTGCACTCAAATATGAAAGTAGTAGTGATTGAAGACGAAACACCGGCGGCCAACAGGCTGATCAAACTGCTGCGGAATATGGATAGCGCTATTGATGTTGTTAACAGGTTTGACAGTGTGGAACCATCCGTAAAATTCTTTCAGTCTGCGCCAAACATTGACCTGGTGTTTATGGATATTCAACTGGCAGATGGTTTAAGCTTTGACATCTTTTCAAAAGCAACCGTTACAGCACCGGTTATTTTTACCACTGCTTTTGATCAATATACCTTAAAGGCTTTTAAAGTAAACAGCGTTGATTATTTATTGAAACCGATTGATGAAAATGAGTTGCAGCAGGCGGTGGAAAAATACCGGCAGCTCTACTCCAAAAAAGAAAATGATTTCTCCGGAAAAATATTAAAGATGATGCAGGAAATGGCCACGGTGAAATACAAAGAAAGATTGCTCATCAAACGTGGCCAGCAATTAAGTTATCTTAAAACGGATACCACTGCTTATTGTTATGCAGATGGCAAACTCTGCTATGCTGTTGATTTCAGCAATAATAAATATTTGCTTGAAATAAATCTTACCGAACTGGAAGAGCAACTGCAGCCCAATAAATTTTACCGCATCAACCGCAGCCTGCTGGTAAATATTGATGCTGTAAAAAAAGTGCACACCTGGCTTGGGGGGCGTTTGAAACTTGAACTGTCACTTGCTTCAAATGCTGAAACCATTGTAAGCAGGGACAGGGTGAATGGGTTTAAAGATTGGTTAGGACGGTAAGATTTTTTTTTGTTGCCAAGACAGCTTTTGTACTGGCTGGTGTGATATCAGCCAGCAAGATATTAAAGGAAAGGCTGTATCATTTGCTCTGGGTTATCAATATGCAGGTAAAAGGAGCGCTGTATGTAACTGGAGCCCGGGAGAAGAGATCAAATTTCTTCCAGCTTATAATTTGCCTGATGCCGCATTGAGGTACAGCAATGAAAAATTCAATATCA
>JAYVLZ010000215.1:0-5507 GCA_043759175.1 Chitinophagaceae bacterium
CGGTTCATCCCGGTGAAGGCGCTGTCATCATCCTGCGGATAAAAAACACTTTCTGCAGGGGAGCCTTTTACTCTCACATAATCTATAACGCCATTTACAAAATATCCATTTAATGTACGGCCGGCGGCCTGGTTATACATTTGTTTGTTTACTTCATTAATGATAATGCCATTATCAAAAACATAGATCCTGTCTGCTTTCCTGTTTTTTGTAAACAGGTTGATGGTATCACCCGCTATCTGGGATTTATTGCTGAATACCAAAGGATCTTTATAGAGCCTGAAAACAGAGTCTCTTGAAGTATAGTAAAGGCTGTCGCAAACCGCCTGCAGTGAATCATTAAATATTCTCACATTATGAAAAGCCTGGAAATAACGAACCGTATCAGCCGGCGCTTTTCTGGCACTGTCTTTTAAAAGTTTATTATTACTGCTGGCAGAATCAACCCCAATTTTTTTTGTTGTATCCGCAACTGTTATCGCCGCACTATCAAGAGTTTTTTGAATAAAAGCAATACTGTCTTTTTTGGGGTATGCGTTGCTGGTATCTGTTTGCATCACCGGTATTCGCTGATGCAAAGAATCTTTATTAATAATTCCGGTCAGGCTATCTGGTTTTTCTTCACCGGGTTTTAAAATTTTATCAGGTATAAATTTTTTTGTCAACGAATCTTTATTATTTAATGTGGAAGAACTATCTATTTTTTCTGCATCAGATTTAAAGTTCTCATCCACTATCATTGTTTTCTTCAACGTATCTGTAGTAACCTTTTGTGTTACTCCTGCGCTGTCAGTTGTTTCAATGCCGGAGTATAAAGTATCAGCTGCAATGAATGTGCTGTCCTTTGCTTCACCTTTAAATATCAACACAGGTTTTCGGGTGGCTAAAAATGATTTACTGTTTTTATCAACAAAAATTTGACCACCAATTACAGAGTACCCGTCCACGCTATCCTTTATTACCGCATTGCCTTCCAGTTGTGCTGTACCGCTGGCTTCATCAATGGCAACCACATCTCCTACATACGTACGGGTGCTGTCTATAAAAACTGTGCGGTTGCCAAAAAATGCTTTGCCATTTTTTAAATCATAGTTTCCACTTGAAGTATAAATATCACCACCGTCTTTGCTCCTGATATGTGTTTGAGTAATAAAAGTAACCACTTGTGTTTCTGTATTATACTGCAGACTGTCGCTCCAGATATTATATTTGGGATCTACCAGGTGCACATTTTTTTTAAAAAATACATCTTTCGTATCTGCGTAATAAACACCTTCATCACTTGTTAATGTTGTTTTTCCGTTAACCACCCTGCCCCCGTTTTGGTAAGTGCCAATATTTGTTTTCAAATCATAATCGAGCGCCTGTGTATACAAGATTCCTTTTTTATCTGTGAGCCTCACATCTTTTTTAAGATGGGCAATTCTTTCCTGGCCAATATATTTTAAATACTGTGAGTAAGCATGAACACTGTCCTGCTGGTTAATATGAATATTGCCAAATGCTTCCAGCTCATTGGTGCGTTTGTTAATGATGGCGCTGTCACAGGTAAAGATTGTCATGCCTTCCTTTAATCTTACATCACCCGCAATTGTTTGTACAGAGGTTACGGAGTCAATCAACTTTTCTCTTAAACTTTTTCCCTGGATGATCTGGATTACTCTTATTGTATCTGCGGACTGTTGGGATAATACAACTTGTGCAGTTGTTTTATTTACAACTGTAAGAAATATTAAAAAAAATAAACAGGCTGAAGCAGCAGTTCTTTTCAACTATGAAATTTTATGCAGGCGCAATTTCTGCTTTTTATCAGTAAAAGCAATCACAAAATTGTGTTGCATTCTACATTAAAAGTTGATGTGTTAAAAACAATTTATTATTTAGGCAGATTATTTCTGATAATATGGTGCATTAACAGAATCTGGAAGTGGAACCATTAAAGGTGTGCTTTTATCCTTTTTACCCAATACAGAAATATTAATATACCGTTTTGGATGTACCCTTAAATCATCCAGCAGCAGATTTAGTTTATTGGAAGTTGCATTTAGATTATTGTACAATTTAGGATCGTTTATCAACAGCCCGAGTGAACCTTTATCGCTGGTGGCTTTGTTCAGTGTTGTTTTTAATTCATTAATAGTACCATCCAGAGAAGCCAGAGTTTTCTCAAGGTCAAGTCTTGCCAGTTTATCAGATACCGTTTGTAAATTACCCAGGGTTTGGTCTATCTTTTCATTATTATTTTTCAGGTTCCCTGTAACAGAATTTAGATTGTCCATTGTTTTAACCACCGCTCCGGTCTGGCTGTTAAGCAATCCTTGTAAAGATGCAGATGAAATTGCAAGTGATGCTGTTGTTTTATTCAGATTTTCCAGCATGCCTTTAATATTATTTTTATTATGGGGATCAAATACAGCATTTATATTATTAAGCATTGTATCAAGTGTGGTGATAGTTTTAGTAACCTGTAATAAAACCGGATCTAATTTTTTTACTGCATCACTTAAAAAGCCACCACTGTACAATGTTTTTAAAGTATCTCCATTTTTCTTGTAACTGGTACTGTTGCCTAATTTTATTTCCAGCTGCACATTATCTAACAATGATTTTGAAATAATGGCATATGAATCTTCGGGTATATTTACATCTTCTTTCATGCTCACTGTTACCATTATACGCCGCATATCTTTTCCGCCATTGGTTTCATACACCTTTCCCACTTCTTTGCCATTGATCACCACCGGGTTGCTCTTTGCCAGCCCCTGGATATCATTAAATGCAGCAATGTATTGGGTGCTTTGACCGGTTAAACTTTTTCCCTTTAAAAAGTTAACACCCAAAATAAGCAATGTGATAGCAATAGCAGTAAGTGAACCTATTTTTGTTTCGTTCGAAATCGTCATTTGTTATTTTGTTAATATTGGTCAAATGTAAGGATTAATTTTTTTGAGCCGTGGGTGCGGCCACTTAAAAATACTAATTCATTTGATGTTAAAATCATTAATGCATGCAGACATTATTTTAGTTTAGTAACATTGTCATTAATTAGTATCCGGGGAGCACCCGTGCCTGGAGGCACCCTGTTATTTTTTGGAAAAGATAATTACTCCGTTCTTTTTTGAATCTGCTGATATCCTCACTTCAGTGCGGTTATTGCCTTCAGTTACTATCATCAGTGCAGTATTGGGAGGTATGCTGCCTTCATTTTCTGCATAGATGATTAGTTCATTTTCTGTTTTTGAAGGATCTGTATTCAGGTTTAGGGTTAGCGCTTTATCGGTGAGTTTTTTATTATCCAGCAATAAATCGCCATTATAATAAACAGACACGATATCACCATCCACATCACCATCATCATATAAATCTACCCTGAAATTATTTTGAGTTACATTTATTTTTTTAAGAATATTTTTTTCCCGCTGCTCATATTTTCCGCTGGTTGCTTCCTGTAATACTTTCTTTTCTTCAGGTTTGATATCCGCAGGCACAGTAATATTTCCTTTTGAAATTTCCAGTTGTTCCTTATAACGTTTAACCGCAGCCGCTATTGATTCAGCCAGTTCCTGTTGTCCCTTCTCACTGTTAAGGTAGCGTTCGTCATCGTGGTTGGTAATAAAGCCAGTCTCTACCAGAACAGCAGGCATGTTAGTAGCCTGCAATACCCAAATACCTTTTTGGCGCTGATTGATACCAAGGGCCTGGCGGTCAGTCTTTTCAATTTCCTGGTCAACATATGTTGCCAGCAATATACTTTTTTTCTGATACCTGTCTGCATGTACTTTAGCCATCATCCTGTATTCAGGCGCACTAAAGTCAATATTATTATACGTGCTGTCTGCATCTGATTCCACTTCCATATCTTCTTCATTTTTCATCACGGCTTTGTACTTATCACCGGTTTTATGTGCAGCAAAGAGCCATATGCTTGTTCCATTCCGCTGGCTGCCAATTTTATAATATTCATAGGTGGGCACTGTAACAGTATAGGGTGTAGAGATTTTTTTTCTTCTCCGCCCTTTGCCACTGTATTTAATCTTATACCGTGTTTCCTGGTGATGTCCAATTAGCCTTCTTCCTGTTTTTAATGCAACTGCATCGGCATGTATACAAACAAAAAGATCTCCTTTATTTTCATTGGCAATGTCTGCTTTTTCGGGAGGCGATTGATAAATATCAGTGGTACGGGTAGGAACAATTTTAACATCCGGTAATTGCTTTTTTAATTCTTCCACCAGTTTCAGGCTCACCGCCAGCGTAATATTTTTTTCGTAAGACCCCAGTCCTCCTTCATACGCACCATGTGCTCCATAATCCTTTCCTCCATGGCCTGCATCCACAATGATCGTTTTTACCGACTTGGCGGTTTGTGCACTGGAGATTATAAAAAGAAAAAGGAAGGATGATAAGAGAAGTATACACAATTTTTTTTTCAACATGTCAATGTCTGATTTACCAGGGGGTTTGAAATATTATAAGAGTTTGTTCACAATATGTTGCAGTTAATATCTTTATTTTTGCCCACAACTGCAATGAACAACGTTTACAAAGGTAAGGCAAAAATAATATCAGCGTCTATGATGGCGGTGCTCATTGCTTTCGTAACGATTGTAAGCGCTGGTAAATTGCATAATAATAAAGAGTTTTACAAAATTTTAACTTCCGATACCATTCCTGCTCCTAAAAAAAATAAAAAAATATCTTCTTTAATCAAGCCCGATTCATCCATCAGCAAAATTTTAAGGGATACTATTCCTGTTAATGATACATCCGGAAAGTCAGCCGTTTCAGATACAAGTGTTCTTCCGAAAATAATCCAGGCAGATACGTTTGATATCAAAATTTCCAAAGACACATTGTCTGCAACTGTATATTATCATGCTGATGATTCCGTAGTAGTGGATGTGCCGGGAAATAAAATAATGCTGTATGGTAAAACTACCAACACTAAATATGAAGATAATGACCTAACGGCACCGGGTATTACATTCGATCAAAAAAATAACATGTTGTCTGCATATCTTAAAAAAGACAGCACCGGTAAAGTGATTTCATATCCTGTATTTAAGCAAAAAGACTTTTTAAGCCAGAGCGATACTATTAAAGTTAATATGAAAACTGGCAAAGGCATTACAAAAGGTACTTATACCCAGCAGGGCGAAATGTATGTATATGGCGAAAGAATAAAGAAAATAGATCCCAGTGTTTTTTATGCATACCGTTCCAGGATTACTACCTGCAACCTGGATACACCACACTTTGCATTTGTGAGCAGGAAGATAAAATTTATTAACGACAAGTTTGCTGTCACCGGCCCGGTACATCCGGAATTTGAAGGCGTGCCGATACCCATTTACCTGCCCTTTGGAATATATCCTATGTATAATGGAAGACATTCTGGTTTGATGGCGCCAAGTTTTATTACTACCCAGCAGTATGGGATAGCTTTACAAAACCTGGGTTATTATAAAGTGTTCAATGATGTATGGGATGTTACTACAAGAGGTACA
>JAYVLZ010000216.1:0-5821 GCA_043759175.1 Chitinophagaceae bacterium
CGCAAAAAAAAACTGGCGCACAACTCAAATGTATGCGAAAGTTTACTGCATTCAAAATTTTGACCTTTGACAGTTTTTTATTTTCAACTGGTTATATACAAAACAATATTAAATACGAAAGTCTGCAGCTTTCAAATTTCAATCGTTGTAAAACCAACAATACAAAAAACGAAAGTTTTTCAGAATCTTTTTCATAAAAATAAATTTGGTTACAGAAATGTATTTCTTCTTCTGTTCAATAAAATTTCAACTGTTGAGCACATACGCCTGATTGCAATGGATGCCCCGGTGAAAGCCCCCTCTAACTCCCCCTAAGGGGGAGGAAGGACAGCCCTGCCCTGTGCCGGAGCAGGAACGGATAGCAGTACAGAAAATGAAAAAAGAAATATTGCCTGCGTTCAAATTGTCCTGATCTCTTTCCAACATTTTTACTTTAACCTTAATTAACATTAAAACAAAGTTGATTAACTGCATTTGCACGCAACGATGAATAGTTTTGATGATAGAAAACAAATATGGTATGCAAAAGATTTTATGGTTGATGATGTTGGTAGTTTCCTGTTATGTTACGGGCTATGCACAAAAAAATAATGGCAGCATTAAAGGCCGGTTAATAGATACGCTGCAAAAACAACCAATTGAAAATGCAACCGTGTCTGTGATCAATGCAGCAGATTCTTCTTTGATTGGCTTCACCCGGTCGGATGCAGCAGGAAATTTTATGCTGAATAATATCGGGCCGGGACAATACCGGTTATCAGTATCCCATGTGGGGTTTCATCACTTATGGAGAAATGTGGAACTGGATAATAACCAACCGGCAATTGATCTGGGAGCAATAAAGATGAGAGATAAAACTTTGCTGGATGAAGTGGTGGTGCAGGCACAGCGGCCACCAGTGCAGGTGAATGGCGACACACTGGAATTTAATGCGGAAGCTTTTAAAACAAAACCCAATGCGGTGGTGGAAGACATGCTGAAGAAAATGCCGGGAGTCGAAGTGGATAAGGACGGAACTATCAGGGTGAATGGACAACGCATCAGTAAAGTATTTGTAAATGGCAAACAGTTTTTTGGCAACGATCCTAAAATAGCTACCAGAAACCTTGATGCTGATGCAGTAGATAAAGTACAGGTGTTTGATAAGAAAAGCGACCAGGCCGAATTTACCGGCGTGGATGATGGTAACAGTGAAAAAGCCATTAACCTGAAACTGAAAAAAGACAAAAAGAAAATGAACTTTGGTAAAGTGACTGCGGGTGCAGGTACTAATAACCGTTATGACGGACAGTTTAATATAAACCGTTTTAATGGAGAACAACAACTCTCTGCAATTGGGATGGCCAACAATACCAACAGACAGGGTTTTACTTTCAGTGATATTTTAAATTTTACAGGGGAATCGCAACGCATGCTACGGGGTGGTGGCAGCGGCAGGATTGTGATCAATAATAACGGCCCCGAGGATTTTGGTTTGCCGGTACAGGGATTGAATAACAGTGAAGGCATTGCAACAACAATGGCTGGCGGACTGAACTTTAATGATACCTGGAAAAAGAAAACGGAAATGAATGGCAGTTATTTTTATAATGATATTGATGTGAGTAACGACCGCAATATCAGCAGGCAAAACTTGTCACCTGTCAATCTATTTGTGTATAATCAAAACAGCATTAGCCAGAAAAAAAGTGTGAGCAACCGGTTCAACTTTACGGTGGATTTAAAACTGGATTCTTTTAACTCTATTCGTTTTACTCCACAATTAACCTTTCAGCATAATAAAAACAAAACGAGTAATAGGTATGAATCTTTATTGCCAGATAATAAGTTTATCAACAATGGATTTTCTAACTCCACTGGTGCGACTAATGGATTTAATTATACCGGTAATTTTTTGTACCGGCATAAATTTAAAAAGAAGGGAAGAACCTTTTCATCCAATATCAGCAGCGGTTACAATGACACTAAAAGCAATGGTAGTTTACAATCTATCACCAGCTTTTACAATGATGGCAACATCAGCAGCAAAGACACGCTGGACCAGCAAAACCGTCTGAATTCTGTTACCAAAAATTATGGCATCAATCTGAGTTATACAGAACCGCTTAGCAAAAGAACCTTGCTGGAGCTAATGGGTTTTTATAATAAAAGCAATGGCGAACTAGACCGGAAAACTTTTGACATCAACAGCCTGAACGGAAAGCATGACCTGGTGAATGATGCACTGAGCAATGCTTTTAGAAGTGAATATACTTACACCGGTGGAGGGCTGAATATGCGTTCACAAAAAAAGAAAATTACGTTTGGTTTTGGAGCCACGGTGCAGTATGCATCATTAGAAAGTATTTTGAAAGATGAGAACAGCACCATCCATCAGCAATTCATCAATGTATTACCGGCAGGGAATTTTGCTTATAATTTTTCTAAAACCAACAACCTGCGGCTTGAATATACCACGTCCACACAGCAGCCAACCACCATACAATTGCAACCGGTAAAAGATATCAGCGATCCATTGAATATCAAAGAAGGTAATCCTAACCTGCAGCAGGAGTATCAGCATGCGGTGAATCTGAATTATTTTTCAGCAAGCCCCTTTGCACAAAAAAATTTCTTTGCTTATCTCAATTTCAGCACCACTCAAAATGCAATAGTGAATGCAGATGTGCTGGATGATTTTGGAGCAAGAACAACTACCTACGCCAATGTGAATGGTGTTTATAATTTGTTTGGCGGCGTTGACTGGGGTTTTAAAGTGAAGCCATTGAACACCCGTTTTAATATTGGAGTCAATAACAATTTATACAACACTTACAATTTTTTAAATGGTATTAAAAACAATATTATCAACCTGGCAATTAATCCGAGGATTACCGTGAATTATAATTACAAAGAAATATTTGATCTTTCTTTTTCTGCAAGGTTCGGTTACAATGAGGTTCGTTATTCATTGCAGGAAACTTTCAATGGTCATTACTGGCGGAATACATACGAACTTGAAGCAAACATCAATTTACCCTGGCATATTGCAATCAACAATGAATTTACTTACAGCACCAATACTGGCCGCAGCCATGGGTTTAATAAGAATATTGCTTTGTGGAATGCTGCAATCACCAAAGGGATATTTAAATTTCAAAGAGGTACGTTTAAGCTGAGTGTACATGATCTGCTGAATGAAAATATTGGTATCAGCAGAAATGCTAATTTAAATTTTATTGAGGATGTGAGTTATAAAGTACTGAACCGTTTTTTTATGCTGGGCTTTACTTACAATCTCAGCAAAACCAGTAACAGCGGGCCGCAGATGACTATCAGGATCAATTAAGAATTAAGTATAGCATGATAACAAAAGGCAAATGTGTGAAAGCATGTTTGTCTTAATTTTTTTCATTGGTTCCTATTTAATTTTTTGCTTCTGAAAGCATTCGCCAGGAAAAAGAAACAAAAAAATAAAGCTGCAGAAAAACAAAAAATAAAAGTTAGCCAATCCAAATACTCTTTGATATTTGAACTGCTGCCTTGTCCCTTCCGCTAACCAGCGGAGAGGTTAGGAGGGGTTTCTTAACGCAATTTAGAGATGATATAAAGTGAAGACAAACTAAGTGCTGATTAATTTTGAATTACTGATTACATATAAGCTTCAGCAAGCAGTATCAATCAAGTCTCATAGCGGTAATATCAGTGAGATCGAAAAATTATTCGACCCCTTCAGGGTCGTTTTAAAAATGCTTTAATAGCCCCGGGTTTTAACCCGGGGCTATTAATATTTAACTGCTTCGCAGTTAGAAGAATGCTTAATTTAATGCCATTGCTCTTGTGGACTCTGAAAAAGAACGAACACAGTTCATGTTGTAACTTTTTATTGCAATTCCTTCAGCGCCCTCTGCGCCCTTTGATTACCCGGTCTTAATTTCAATGCCTGCTCAAAACATTTTTTGGCATTGGCTTTATCGCCTTTTAATAAATACGCATCTCCCATATCGTTCCATGCAATGATAATGTTGGGAAACTCTTTTGTATAAACGGTGTACAATGCAATGGCTGCATCGGCATTTTTTTCTTCCAGTAAGATTTGTCCCACACTTAATAAAATCATATCATCTTCCAGCATTACACCTGCGTTATTCAATTCACTTTTATAGTTATCAATAAAATTTTGTGATCCTTTTTCTTTGAGCAATGAATAAATGATCCTGGCTGGAGGTAACGGCAAGGGTAAAACTGGTTTGTCATTCATCACAGCAGCTATTCTTTGGGCTATCGGTTCAGCACTGCGTTCATCATAGTTGGATAACACCACAAAGCAATAATTTTTTTCCAGATTCATTCCCAATACAGCACTGACTCCCGGTGCACCTCCGACAACACTTAATCTGCCCTTTGCTTTGCATTCATTCCAGTTATCATAATGAACAGGAAACAATGGACTGTTAAACAGCTTTAGTTTGTTATCGTCTGATAAGAGTTTATTGTCAGACATGATCGAGTGAGCAAATTGCCACAGGTCATGTGTAGTGGAATAGATGCCTCCGTCACCTGCACCCATCATTTTAAAAAACAAGTTATTTCTTTTTGGCCCCAAAAAATTGGTCAGGTAGCCAACTGCTTTACCCGGCTCCGCTTTATTGATATTGCTAAAACCTGAGTTGTTCATGTTGAGTTGAACAAAAATTCTTTCTTTATACACATCATCCAGGAGATTGCCTGTTATCTTTTCAATGAGTGCTGCCAGCACGGCATAACCAGAGTTAGAATATTCTACCTTAGTACCGGGAGTAAAAAGCAATTTACTTTTTTGTATCACTGCAAGCAATTCACTGATAGAATGGATTGATTCACTCATTTCATCCCAATTGCCACTGGATGCATAGTCACCTAAACCGGAAGTATGTTCTGTTAATTGCTCAATGGTAATTTGTGTACTTGCCGGATCTGTAAAACCTGGGAGATAGTTTATAATTTTATCAGCCAGTTTTATTTTATTTTCTGCTGCCAGTTGAAGAATAATTGTTTTGGTAAATAATTTTGTGATGGAACCAATGGGATATTTTGTATCAGGAGTGTTTGCAATTTTCTTTTCCTCATCCGCCAGGCCAACACTCTTTTCGTACAATAGCTGATCATCTTTCATCAACAGCACAGAGCCGGCAAACACATCTTTTGCTGCAGCATCTTTTAGAATAGCATCCATCTTTTGCCCGATGTCATTTGTGTTTTGTGAAAATGCAATGGTACTATAAAGAATGGCTGTTACAATTGAGGTAATTATTTTGTTAGTCAACATTTTTTTAGATTTTATTTTAAAAACCTTGCGCCAATGGAAAGATTGGCGCAAGGATAAATAATAAAACTGGCGCATGCTAATTTCTAATGATCCTGACGGGGCCGTTGCCATCACCCAATAATTCTTTCCTGATCTTAACAAACTCAGATGGTGTAACCTTTTTTCCCTTTGAAGGCGCTTTCAGATCGTTCCTGTTTACTTTGTTTTGTATGTCTGTGGCAGTATATACAAATTCACTTTCATTCACATCTAATCCAAGGATCAATCCGGGTAATCCACCAAATTGTCCCGGCCCTGATGATAAGTATATATCATCTGCATACCATGCTGTCATGTCTAATCCTCTTTCAGATTTGCCTAATGCTTTTTTGCAAACATGTCCTAAAATTTTTTTTGTTTCTCCATCAATTAATTTCCAGCTGATGTTCCTGATAGAATCTTCCACGATAAATTCTTTTTCCATCAGGTCTCTTTTTTCCACGGCCATTTGTGTGGTAAAATCTTTGTAGAAAATATTTTCAGCACCACCAAAAC
>JAYVLZ010000217.1:0-7829 GCA_043759175.1 Chitinophagaceae bacterium
TAAAAAAAACAATCATCATGAGGAATAAAATTGGAGCCATGCTGCAAGGCATGGCTGTGTTATTTTCTTAAGTTGACGGCTATGGTGTCCTCACCGACCACGACCGTGATAATGGAGCGACAATTTGAAATGCACACAATTTTCCTCAGTAAAGTTTGCAGGTCATTTTATAAAAACAGGATTTTTCCTGTAAAAAATACCGTTAAAACACCCTTTTTTAAGAACAAAGTTTAAGTAATATTTGCATTAACAATATAAATGCAATTCCGTATACCAACATATTTTATGCGTAAAGCATTAAAAATCTTGTAACCCTATTATCATCCAGCAAAATACCCTGGGGGTGGAACATTTTAAAGCGGGATATTTAAAAAAAACAGGTAGCTTCTTGCTACCTGTTCCACCCTGCTTTTAAAATTAGTTATTCTGCTTTCAAGCCCCAGTCTTTTCCTTTTTCTGTTGCAGGCACACCTTCTGTGATCCATTTTGGAGGCTTTTCACCTTTCAGTAACCAATCAAAAAATTGCTGCTCTCTTATTTGTATGTCTTTACGGTTTCTTCTTTCAACCAGGTTATGAGCTTCGCCATTGTAGTTGAGTAACCACACCCGTTTGCCTAATCTTCTTAATGCAGTAAACAATTCAATTCCCTGGTACCAGGGTACAGCGCCATCTGCATCATTACTCATAATGGCCAGCGGCGTTTGTACTTTTGGCAAATGAAACAGTGGTGAGTTTTCAATATAGAGTTGTGGTTTTTCCCATAAGGTGGCACCAATGCGGCTTTGCTGTTTCTCATATTGAAACTGGCGGTTGAGTCCACTCTCCCAGCGGATGCCGCCATAAGCACTGGTCATATTTGCAACCGGTGCACCGGCCCATGCAGCAGCAAATAATTTTGTTTTGGTGATCAAATAAGCCACCTGGTAACCGCCCCAGCTCTGGCCTTGTATACCCAGTTTGGTACTGTCAACAAAACCTTTTTTTACCAATGCCCTTGCTCCGCTTACAATATAGTTGCAGGCATCATTACCCGGATGGCCTTTGGTATAAGAAATGTCTGGTGCAAACACAATATAACCACGACTTACGAAGAAAGGAATATTGAGCCTGCTGGGAGTAGGCGCAGGTGTTTGATAATTATATAAACCGTCTGACAATTTTTCATAGAAATAACAGATCATCGGGTACTTTTTTTTAGGATCAAAATCTTGTGGCTTATAAACAATGCCGGTACTTGTTTTGCCGGTATATGTTTTCCAGGTAAATAGTTCTGCTGTGCCCCAGTTGTAATCTTTTTGCTGTGGGTTAATATCAGAAAGTTGTGTGCCGCCATTGCCGACAGCATTTTCAGGAACATCTTTGTCTGTTTGAAATTCACCTGTAAATAAATTTATTGGATCTGTAAATGATTCCCCGGTAAAAATATACCGCAGACTATTCTTAGCTATCAATAAATTGTTGCAGTTTTTATTTTCAGCAGTAACCTGGTAATCACGAAAGCCATTATTTAAAAATTGCCTGAATGAATAAAAGTTATTTTTTTTCTCTTTATTAAATACTTTGAATGCCAGTAAATTTCCCTGCTTAATAAATCGTTCTTTATTATCAAGTCTTACATAGCGGTTTTCCATCTTTCGGCTTCTCCCAAATGGAAGGCTTAATAATTGTGGTTGCTTTTCTGTAAACGGATTCACAGTCCACACATCAAACTGATCATACACATACATAGCACTATCTCCCTCATGCCATCCCATCACACCATAATTATTTGGTAAATCTGGCACATCATTTTCTTCATCATACAAAGGCACTTTAATTTTATCTGTTACATTCCTGGTAATGCCAGTGGCCAGTTCGTAAGTAAAATAATTTTTCGATTCAGGATTATACCAATACACAAACTTACCAGACGGTGAAGGATCTGCATGTAGATATAAATTTTTAAAGATTGTTTTTCTTTCTCCTGTTTGTGTATTGATGACGTATGCAGTAGATTTTGTTCGTCCTGTCCACTGGCCTTCTACCCTGTTGCCTTTATTGCTTTCTGCCAATACCCAGTCAGCATTTCCTTCATTTACCAGTATAATTCGTTCTGCATCTTCTGCACCCAACTGTACCATTTTATTTTCTTTTATATGATACACTGCTGTGTAACTTCTTTTTGATTCAGCCTCTGCATTTCTTAATTGCTGCGGTTGCAGGTAATCATCTTTATAATTCCAGATATCCAGTTTGGCTGTTTCAAATTCTACCAGTGTGGTATCTTTTGGAGTACGGATGGGTGTATTGGCAAAGTACAGTTTACTGCCATCCTTACTAAATTCAGGTTTGGAATAATCACTAACCACATAACCTAATGGCATGCCCACGGAATTTTTATCTGCAATAATCCTGGCACTGTCAAGTCCTTTTGTGTAATAGCATAGTTTGTAAAATTTTAGCAGTGCTTTTTCACTGCTGTCTCTTTCTGCAACAAAAGTTAGTTGCTTACCTTCTTCATCAAATGCATAGTTTTTGGCATCATTAAATTTTGCCATGATGGTATCTGTTTGCATGCTTTGTAAGTGATACAATAATATCATGGCAACACTGCTGCTGTCTTTACTTTTCTTAGAAGTTTCAATCAATATTTTTGTTCCGTTCTTATCAAAGTAAAATTCATTTACCAGTTTAAAAACAGTCTCCCTGTTATTGCTAAGATTTCTGATGATTAAATCTGTTCCTTCTGATGTGGTACTGCTGGCTGCATCATCGCCTTCCGCATCTGCTATGTCCTTTCCTTCCTTAATGATTTGAAGAGCCGCTTTGTTTACGATAGCTGTTAATTCTTCTTTACTGATATTTCCTTTGATGGAATCAATGGATCTTTTTATCAATGAATCTGCCAGTTTTATCAGCAGGTCATTTTTATTTTTTGACGAATCAGTGGATGCTTTTTTTTTGGTTGAATCCGGTATTGGTTTTTCTAACTGATACGCTAAAAAGCCAAATCCTTTTTCAGGGGTCTTGAAAGTTTTTACCCTTGCTTTTTTTATAATGCTGTCTTCGCCTAACACAATAATGCCAATGGAATCTTTGGGCAAATCATCTGTCTTTTTCTTTTTTATTTTGGCTTGCCTTGTATCCTGGAAGAAGGGCCTGATCTTAAATATAAGATACTTACTGTCTTCCGTAATGACAGCGTTATATCCTCTTGGTATTATTTTTTTGTATTTCGTTTGAGGGTTTTGTATCACGAGTTCTCCATCCCCTTCCTGCGGATTAACCGTATATACTACATAAGCGCCATCGTTGCTGATCATACGTTCGCCCATGCTTTTCCAGTTGTCATATACAGTATGATCGAGGGGCTTTTTTGTTTGTGCAGCTGTAAGGATAGTAATTAATAAAAATAGAGGGAGCAGGAATTTCTTCATAAACAAATTTTTGGTGCGATAAAGATATTTGATTTTAAAGATTGTGCCTGAACGAAACTGTTAGGCAGCATTTAATCTTCTTCAATTAATCCCCAGTTGGTTCTTAATGATTCTAATTTTTCGCCTTCCAGTTTTGACTGGTTGTAATGCCCGGCATTATTTTTTTGCCGGAATGCTTCATACAGGGTAACTGCACAGGCCACGGATATATTCAGCGATCTGATGATGCCTGCTTGCGGAATTATAAAGTTACCATCTGCTATTGCAATGATCTCATCACTTACACCGCTGTGTTCATTGCCAAAGACCAATGCTACTGGTTCTGTAAGATTCAGTTCATGCAGGCTTACTGCATCGCTGCAGAGATGGGTGGTGTAAATTTTTTTATAATGTTTTCTCAGTTCTGTAAAGCAATCATTGGCATCAGTAAACTGGTGAATGCTGAGCCATTTGGCCGCACTGGAAGAACTTTTGGCTCCCCATTTTCTGTGAGGAGGAATTTTATGATTCAGAATATAAATATCCTGTATGCCCACGGCATCGCAGGTACGCATTACCGCGGAAATATTGTGTGGATCAAAAACGTTTTCCAACACCACGGTAAGGTCTGGCTGGCGTTTGTTTAAAACAGATTCAAGTCTTTCGATTCTTTCGGGAGTCATTGTCTTAATTTTTGAGTCTCAGTCCTTGTTGGTATTCACTCCGCAAATCTAAAAATATTTGCTCTATATCAAACGCCGATATTGGTCTTATTGACCAACATCATTGGGCTTGAGATTAATACTGTTTTTCGTAGCAGCCTTATGGTTTACGCTTCGGTTGTTGGTCAATAAGACCAACAACGGCCTTCGGGATAGCTGGCTGTTTTGAGGACATGCCCATGAGGGCTAAATGATACCCAAAACTAAACTGCTGTTTTTGGTGAGAGAAATTGATTGCAGGTTATAATTAAATTTTAATTCGCAATCTGTACTACAAAACCGATTGCAGGTGGGAGGACAATTTTGAGGATATACCAACAAGGATTAAAGAGTACAAACAAGTCCGTAGTTTGCAGCTACGGACTTGTTTCATTTTTTTTATATTATCAGCCCTGTTCAGCAGATTTATTTTTCACCAAATAATGCGGATGGTTTTGAAGAACAAAATTTTATTACTGTTAAAAACTACTATCACGTATTTGTAGATTTTTGCCTGATATTATTTCTTTCTGTAAGTATAATTCCGCCTGGCAACAGCTGTTGCTTTTCCTTTATCATTCCAGGCAATACGCTGCGTCCAATTGCCCATTTCATCATTTGTATCGTAAGTATATTTGGTAACGGTGGTAGTGGATGAGTCTTTGGTAACGTTTGTATTTGAAACCTCCACCTGTTGGCCTTTGTCATTATACTTGTATGCTGAAGATGATTTTAGTTTCCCAACGCTGTCCTTCATCATAAAACTGGTTTGCAAATTCTTATCATATTTAGATTCACCTTCCTGTCTGTAAACACTGTCTTTATCATACTGCTTCCAGGTTAATACCTGCCCATTCTCATTTTGTGATAAATTGGTGTAATAAAGATCTAATTTACCTGCCGAATCCTTTGCTACTGCAGAAATATAAATTCCCTTATCATCAATCCCGGTTTCAAACGACCCTGAATTTTTTCCATTCTTTGTGCTGATATTTCCTTTCCACATTCCATTTGGGTACCTGGTATTTTCCGCTGTTTCTTTTACTGTTCCTTTACTGTCTTTTGATGTCCATTTGGTATTATTTCCATTGTTATCATATTCCCAAACCGAAATACAGCAGGAGTCCATATCACCTGGCTTGCCGGTACTATCGGTTTTATAAGGAGACTCTTCAATTGCAGAGATATCTCCCTTCAGGCCTTCCAAAGCCAGGTCGCTGGCCACCATCTTAGCTGCGGTTTCTTCTTTACCGGCGTTGTTGCAGGCGGCAAAGAGAACAAGGGCAAAAAAGCCCATGAAAAATTTTGTCATGATGTTTTTGTTTTTAAGTTAAAAAAATAAAAGGGGGAATTAAAAAAGGAATTGTAAGGGAGCGGAATTATGAAAGTAGATATAATTTATTAAATTTTATAATACTGGATGAATTTCTTAATTGGGTGATGCATGTTTTGATAAACAGGTGTAACACCCGGCTCCTTATAATTTTAGGGAAGCCCTGCAACGGAATTAAATACCTGCTAATAAAGGCTGTTGAGAAGCGCTGATTAAGGACATAACAATGAATGCAAAGCCTGATTCAATATAAATTTTGACCATGCTCAATAAAATAAAAAATCACCGGAAATATAGCTATGAATTGGTAAAAATTAACGCTAAATTTAAAAGACATCATTTCTTAATCTTAAAACTAAACAACATGCAAAAAAAAATCTACGCCAATGTTTGTCTTATTGACCAACATCATTTGGCTTGAGATTAATGCTGTTTTTGCTTAACGCTTCGGTTGGTGGTCAACAAGACCAACAACGGCCTTCGGGATGGCTGGCTGTTTTGAGGAGATACCAGCGAGAGCTAAATTCAATTTCTCTATAATTGCGTTTTATTTCCTTTATCATCTACCCTATAGTATTTTTCATTCTCAATTAAAAGCCCTTCATGATTTCCTTCATGCTCATTAACGTCTATTCCATATACTTTTTTATCAAAAAACGCATCTACTTTAGGTATTATACTATGCCCCGCAACAATTTTTTTAATATTAAATAATGAACAGGTACTGTCAATCTGCGTTTTTGTGGCAAGCGGTTCAACGAAATAACCACGATACCAAAACGGAGACCAGTCGCTATAAAATACGCTAATGGTATCAGGCATATTATTTATATTACTATCAGCATAGTAAGGCCGTACGTTTTTATTAATGGTTTCTATGTTCCACTGTACCTGGTTTACCAATGGCGATATTCCTGCATGCGTAAATAATATTTGTCCTATTTTCTCAATGATATTTTTTGTGCGGAGCCACCTGCCCAGTTCTGTATTTACAGTAAACAGGTCTTTATATTCCAAATTCATCCTCTTCGCTTCATCCATATACTTTGGCTGCACATATCTAAAGTCACCACTCAAATTCATGATATCATGATTTCCCAATACTACATGTACACGGCCTCCGCCTGCAACTGCTTCCTGTTCTAATTTATATAATAACCACAGGTATTCAGTTACGTTCAATCCCCTGTCGAAAAGATCCCCGCAGATTACGAGGCTACCTTTGCCAAATGTCCATTGATAATTTTTATCGATTACCTTATTTGCTATCAGCAGATTTCTGAATGGTTCAAATTCGCCTTCAATATCCGAAACAGCAAAGATGGTATTAACGGCTTTAAATTCACAGGGTTCATCCATTAATTTACTTTTGAGATCAACAGTAAAGTTCCAATCAGGATGTTCGGCAAATTTTACAGGCAACGTAATTTTTTTATCACTTTTTAAAGAGCATGTATTTTCTCCGGATTGCGTACGGATGCAAACAGTGTCGCCGGAATAGAATACATAAGGAACAGATGCCTGGTTATAACCCTGCAGACAGATAGCAAGCAAAAACAATAAACAAGTAATACGCATAAAATATTTCGGTTGAAATGTTTATTAAAAATACGAATTAGATATTCTATTTTCCTCAAAGTTTCCAGCATTCTATCATTGCCGGGCAAAGTAGGTGGCAAGGACAACGATGTTCCCATAAAATGCCAATGCAGGCAACATACAAACAAAAATGCCGGGCAAACACCCGGCACTTATATGTTGGTTTTGGTAAATGCTAATTACTCAAACTCCTGAAATCCACCGGTACCAGTTTGCTTACACCGGCTTCCTGCATGGTTACGCCATAGATCACATCCACGGCGCTCATGGTTTGTTTGTTGTGCGTTACAATGATGAACTGGCTGTTCTCACTAAACTGTTTGATCATCTTGGTGAACTTACCCACGTTGGCATCATCCAATGGTGCATCCACCTCATCCAAAATACAGAATGGCGCCGGCTTGATGAGATAGATGGAAAACAGCAGGGCCGTTGCCGTTAGTGTCTTGTATGGCCGTGACTGGTGCAAGGCTATCTACCGCTATATGGGCGGCAAAGACATGGATGACGAAGTGGATACAGCAAAATTTTTGGTAAAAGAAAAGGGTATTGATTCCACCCGGATTGGCATGTATGGCGGTATGATGGCTATACCGGTGCCATATTAAACAGACCCACTGATGATAGCATAGCATACCAGCGTTCCGCCCCTATCAACTTTGCATCGGGGTTGAAAAATCATTTGCTTATTTGCCATGGTATGGTGTATGTAAATGTGCATTACCAGGATGCAGTGCATTTGGCACGGCGCTTAATTGAACTGGAAAAAATAACCGGGAGCTTGCTGCTTACCCGGTGG
>JAYVLZ010000218.1:0-3053 GCA_043759175.1 Chitinophagaceae bacterium
GATTTGGATGGTACAATTGCAAGTTATACAATCACTGCTATACCACTGGCTGGGCAAGGTGTACTCAGCTATTGCAGCAATAGTACAGAACCTTGTACCGGTGTAGTAACCACCATTACAGCGGGTACTGTTTTAACCCCGGCTCAAATGGGAACTTTGAAGTTTGACCCGGCAATTGGTTTTGCAGGTAATGCAGTTTTTAATTTTACGGCTACTGATAATGATGGGAACGTTAGCAATACAGCAAAATATACATTGCCAGTAATTGCCTTACCACCGGTATCGAATAATATAATGGGAAACAGTATGGCTAACACAAACGGCCCCACTGTCATTCAGGGATTAAATTCATCTGATATTGATGGAACAATTTCAACTTACACTATAACTGCCATACCGCCTGCAGGCGAAGGAATACTTACGTATTGCAGTAACAGTACAGAGCCATGTACAGGTGTAGTAACTACCATTACAGGAGGTACAGTTTTAACCCCGGCTCAAATGGGAACTTTAAAATTTGACCCGGCAGCTGGTTTTATTGGCAATGCAACATTTAATTATAACGCAGTAGATAACAGCGGCAACACAAGTAATACTGCTAATTATACTATACCAGTAGCAGCTTCTGCTACAAATGCAAGGCCTCCATTGGCTGATAATATTACTGCACAAACATTGAATAACAGTTTAGGCAGCACAGCTATTCCACCATTACAGGCATCTGATTTGGATGGAACTGTTGCCTCCTATACAATCAGTACCATTCCCGCACCTGCACAGGGAATTTTATATTGCTGTGGAGGAACAGCAGTAACGGCAGGACAGGTATTAACGCCTGCCCAGTCGGCAACACTTCAGTTTGATCCTGCTCCGGGATTTATTGGTACAGGTTCCTTTACCTACACGGCTACAGATAATTCCGGCTTAATAAGTAACAGTGCCACTTATAACCTTCCGGTAGTTAATACCCCACCAACAGCAGCTAACATTAATACATTTGTTCCTTTTAATGCCGGACCTACAATAATTCCGGCTTTGTCTGGTGCAGATGCAGATGGTACAATTTCAAATTATACTATTGCTACTATTCCAACACCGGCACAAGGTGTGTTAACTTGTTGTGGTGGTTCAGTTGTTACAGCAGGTCAGGTATTGACACCTGCACAGGCAGCAACTTTGCAGTTTGACCCGGCAACTGGTTTTTCAGGTACTGCACCATTCACTTATACTACTACAGATAATAATGGCAATATAAGTGCAGCAGCCAGTTACAATATTACCATGGCGCCGCAGCCACCTGTAAGCAGCGATGTGACTAACGTAGTTTTGGCTAACACATTAGGCCCAACAGCGGTTAGTTCTTTAATTGGTACAGATGCAGATGGTACTATCGCCAGCTATACTTTATTAAGTGTACCCGATGCTTCACAAGGAGTTTTAAGTATCCCTTGCCCGGCTACACCACCAGGAGCAACATGTACAGGTGGTTTTGCTAATCTAACCGCAGCTGTGTTAGCAGACCCTGGTAATGCTAATGGAATTTCACTGACCCCTGCTCAGGCAGCAGCTTTACGTTTTGATCCAACTGCAGGTTTCACTGGCTTAGCGGCATTTAAATATGGCGCAGTAGATAACAGCGGGCTTATAAGTAATATTTCTACCTATACTTTACCTGTATCGGGTACTGGTAATATACCACCTGTTGCAAAAAATGTTTTAGCACCTGCAATGCCCAATACAAACGGTGCTACTGCAATACCTGCTTTAGCTGGTACAGATGCCGATGGTACAATTGCAAGTTATAAAATAACTACTGTTCCTGCAGCTTCGGAAGGCGTATTAACCTGTTGTGGTGGTACAGTAGTAACGGCGGGGCAGTCTTTAACACCTGCACAGGCGGCTACTTTACAGTTTGATCCAGCACCGAACTTTGCAGGAAATGTAGAATTTGCATACACAACAACTGACAACAGCGGTGCTACAAGTGCAGGGGTAGTTTACACCATTCCTGTAACCAGTTTACCACCGGTTGCCAATGCGGTTGTTGCACCGGCTATGTCGCACAATAACGGGCCCACTTTAGTGCCTGGCCTAATAGCATCGGATGTTGATGGCACAATAGCAAGCTATACCATTGAAAGTATCCCTCCGGCAACGCAGGGCACATTAAGCTATTGCAGTAACAGCACGGAACCCTGCACCGGAACAGTAACACCCATAACGGCAGGTATTGTTTTAACGCCTTTACAAATGGCTACAATAAAGTTTGACCCTGCTGTTGGTTACACAGGCAACGTAATATTTAATTATCATGCTACAGATAACAGTGGTTTGATTAGTAACAGTACAACTTACACAATTCCAGTGTCGGGTTTACCACCCGTTTCTAATAATGTGATTGCCCCAAAAATGTTTAATACCAACGGGCCAACTCTAATACCATCTTTAGCCAGCAGTGATGCTGATGGTACAATCAGCACTTATGTAATTACAAGCATACCTCCAGCTTCTCAGGGGGTGTTAAGCTATTGCAGTAATGGTACTGAACCTTGTACAGGTACTGTAACTGCCGTAACTGCAGGTATTATTTTAACACCTGCGCAGGTGGCTACTTTAAAGTTTGATCCTGCGGCCGGTTTTAGTGGCAATGCTTTGTTTAATTATGCCGCTTTCGATAATAATGGAAATTTAAGTAATGTTGCTGCCTATTCAATACCAGTGGGCAGCCCGGCAGCACTTCCTGTTTCTCTAATAAGTTTCTCAGGACAAAGAAACGGTAATGATATTATTGCAGTGTGGAAAACAGAAAATGAAATTAATGCAGATCATTTTGAAGTAGAATACAGTACCGATGGCATTAACTTTAGTAATGGAGGATTGGTAAATGCTAACAACGGTGCTGTAAATAACTACCAATTTACTTTAAAGAATTATACACAGCCGCTGTACTATATCCGCTTAAAATCAATTGACAAAAACAACCAGTTTAAATACAGTGGCATTGTTAGAATAAGATTTAGCGATAAACTTGTAAAAGCTGTTGCAGTAATGCC
>JAYVLZ010000219.1:0-15413 GCA_043759175.1 Chitinophagaceae bacterium
ATCTCTTCGGAAAAAATCCGGCGTTCCCTGATTTGTAATTTTGATTTAACTTGCCTCATAAGTGACTTTTTTTTGTCAACCTATTTCAGGCATACACAAACCTTCAACTTTCAACCTTAAACCATCAACCTTAAACCTTCCCCCTTCAACTTTAAACTTTAAACTTTAAACCTCCATTTTTTGTAAATTTGTCCCCCAAACAAAAAAAGATGTCTGAAGAAAAGAGCCTGAATTTTATCGAAGAAATTATTGAAGAGGATTTAAAGAGCGGAAAATATCAAAGCATCCTTACCCGTTTTCCCCCAGAACCCAATGGCTATTTACATATCGGTCATGCTAAAAGTATCTGCCTGAATTTTGGGTTGGGATTAAAATACGGCGGCAAAACCAATCTGCGTTTTGATGATACCAATCCCACCAAAGAAGAAACAGAATATGTAGACAGCATCAAAGAAGACGTGCAATGGCTGGGCTTTACATGGGCCAATGAATTATATGCCAGTGATTATTTTGAGCAGTTGTATAATTTTGCTGTGCAATTAATCAATAAAGGGTTGGCTTATGTAGATGATTCTTCCGCAGAAGAAATCGCCACCTTGAAAGGCACCCCTACCCAACGGGGTACAGACAGCCCATACAGGAACAGAAGTACCGAAGAAAACCTTCAACTGTTTTCAGCAATGAAAGCAGGCAACTATAAAGATGGTGAAAAAGTGCTGAGAGCAAAAGTAGATATGGCCGCACCCAATATGCACATGAGGGACCCGATCATTTACCGCATTAAACATGCACACCACCACCGCACCGGCGATAAATGGTGCATTTACCCGATGTATGATTTTGCACACGGGCAAAGCGACAGTATTGAACAGATCACCCACAGTATCTGTACACTGGAATTTATTCCTCACCGGGAACTGTATGACTGGCTGATTGAAAAATTAGAAATATTCCCATCCAGGCAATACGAATTTGCCAGGCTGAATATGACCTATACGGTAATGAGTAAACGCAAATTACTGCAACTGGTGGAAGAAGGACATGTAACAGGATGGGATGACCCACGTATGCCTACTATCTGCGGAATGCGCCGCAGGGGTTTTACAGCGGAAAGTATCCGCAATTTTTGTGAAAAGATAGGCGTGGCCAAAAGAGAAAACCTGATCGATTTCAGTCTGCTGGAATTTTGTGTAAGGGAAGACCTGAACAAAACAGCCTTAAGGGTAATGGCAGTGCTGGACCCTGTAAAATTAATTATCACTAACTACCCGGCTGATCAAACAGAAGAGCTGATTAGTGAGAATGGACCGGATGAAAGTTTTGGCACCCGTACCGTTCCTTTCAGTGCAGCACTATGGATAGAACGGGAAGATTTTATGGAAGTGCCGGCAAAAAAATGGTTCAGGCTGGCACCCGGTGCTTTGGTGAGATTGAAGAGTGCATACATTATAAAATGCGAAGACTTTGTAAAAGACAGTGATGGTAACATTACAGCAATACATTGCACTTACCTGCCCGAAAGTAAAAGCGGTGGTGATAACAGCGGCATGAGTGTAAAAGGAACCATCCATTGGGTAAGCATTCCACATGCCATCCCGGTACAAATAAATTTATATGACCGTTTATTTAAAGTGGAGGATTCATCCAGTTCAGCAGGCGATTTTAAAGAATACATTAATGCGGATTCATTACAGGTAATTACCGGGTATGTGGAACCATCATTGCAAAATGCCACTGTAGCTGACCGTTATCAATTTATCCGTAAGGGATATTTTTGTGTTGATAAGGAGAGTGTAACTGGTAAATTAGTGTTCAACAGAACGGTTACATTAAAAGATGCCTGGAGCAAAGGGGCTGGCAAAAATTAATGAATTTTTTCTTTCTTTATTTTTAAATCTGGAAAAGCAGAAGACAGTAACATCAGCACTGTTGAGATAAGCATTAAATAAATGCCCGCTTTTTTTTCAGGGCAATAAGCATTGTAACAGGAAGTAAAAAGGATAAAGGTTTTTACTGCATACCCCACACCCAATGCACAAACAAACAGGTTTGCTCTTTTGGCCCAGATTTTTGGCAGCATCATCAATGCAAAAGCAATAACTGCTATCAGGCACAAAAATTTACCGGGCTTACCATACTGGTTTTGATAAGAATAAAAACCAGTGAACGTTTCTTTAATATCAGCATAAAAAGCCCAGGGCATAAAACAAGTTACCACCAGCGCCACACAGGCAATCAAACCAACACGTTGTAAAATTTTTGGAAACATATATTTAAAAAATTCCCCCTTCTGAAATAGAAGAGGGACTAATTTTTGTTGAGGTTCCGAGCAGATTCGAACTGCTGTAGAAGCTTTTGCAGAGCTTTGCCTAGCCACTCGGCCACAGAACCCAATCGGCTAAAATAATTTATCTGGCTTTAAGACGAATAATTGTGGCATTTATTTTAACGGTTGCAAAAATAAGGGATTTTTTTATTCGAAATTGTAATTTCTAAATACGAAATTCGACTTTCAAATAAAATCTTCATGAAAAGGATTGCTGAATCAGAATTAATTATCAATAACCGGGGCGGTGTTTATCACCTGGACTGCAGGCCTGAAGAAATTGCAACCACCATTATTACAGTTGGTGATCCCGACAGGGTAAAGGAAGTAAGTAAATATTTTGATTCAACCGAATATAAAAACCAGCATCGTGAATTTGTAACGCATACGGGGTACATCGGAAAAAAAAGAATGACCTGTGTAAGCACCGGCATAGGCCCGGATAATATTGATATTGTTTTGAATGAACTGGATGCACTGGCAAATATTGATTTTGAAACAAGGCAGGTAAAAGAAAATTTAACCGCACTGAATATTATCCGGCTGGGTACGTCTGGCTCATTACAAAAAGAAATACTAGTGGATAGTTTTGTTGCCAGCACACATGGATTAGGGCTTGATAATTTAATTCATTTTTACAGAGTGCAGCACAATGAAGAAGATAATCAAATCCTGAGTGCATTTAATACACATACACAATTGGGCTCAGGAAATTTATCGCCTTATATAAACATGGCCAGCGCTTCTTTATTAAAACATTTCACACAAAATTATCACCAGGGCATTACTGTTACCTGCCCGGGATTTTTTGGTCCGCAGGGTCGTGTGTTAAGGATTGGCCTTGCGTATCCAAATTTGATTGACAGCCTTACCAGTTTTAAATTTGGCAACCACCGCATCAGCAATTTTGAAATGGAAACGTCTGCCATTTATGCTTTAAGTGGTGCATTGGGTCATCAGTGCCTCAGCTTAAGTGCAATTGTTGCCAACAGAATACAAAAGGAATTTTCAAAAAATGGTAATTTGGCAGTAGAAAATTTAATTAAGCAATCTTTGCAGATTATTGAAGCTGAGGTGAGCTGATTAAAATGGTAAAAAAAATAAAAAAACAATAACAACTAACATAAAAATGAAGCTTGAGTTTTACAAATACCACGGTACCGGTAATGACTTTATCATAATAGATAATTATAACCAGCAGACACCCGGTTTAACAACAAAACATATCAAACATTTATGCGACCGCAGGTTTGGTATTGGTGCTGATGGACTGATGCTGATCAGCAAAAAAAATGGCTATGATTTTGAAATGATTTATTATAATGCAGACGGCAACCAGAGCAGTATGTGTGGGAATGGTGGCAGGTGTATTGTAAAGCTGGCTCACCATATTGGTATACATAAAAGCAATTATCATTTTTACGCTGTTGACGGAGAACATCAGGCTGAAATTGATCTGGACAATACTGTTCGTCTTAAAATGAACGATGTGAACGAAGTGTTATATCATGGGGGTTATGCAACTTTAAATACCGGCTCCCCTCACTTCGTGAAGTTTGCAGCCGATGTGAAAAATATAGATGTATTTGATTCCGGAAGGACCATCAGGAACAGTGAAGCTTTTATTAAAGAAGGTATTAATGTAAACTTTGTAGAAACCATAAGTGAAGACAGTATTTATGTAAGAACTTATGAACGGGGTGTAGAAGATGAAACATTGAGTTGCGGCACCGGTGTTACAGCAGCAGCGCTGGTTTCGGCTCATAACGACAATGGATTTAATACCGTGGATGTGAAAGTGCCCGGCGGTCGTTTAAGAGTGGAGTTTGATAAAGTGGACGATCAGCATTTTGAAAATATCTGGCTCTGCGGTCCGGCAGAGTTTGTATTTAAGGGAGAGATAGAAATTATTTGAAGTTTGAGGTTTGAGGTTTGAAGTTTGAGGACGCACTATATTGTGAAACTGTATTTAACAGTGAACAATAATTCATTATTAAAAAAAGTATCATTAAATAAAAAAACAACATCATTCAGGCAAGTACAAACCGCAAAAATCGAACATCGAATATCAAACATCTTAAATGCAATACCTAAGTAAAGAACAGATCATTGCTGCAGCAGGAAAAATTTTTAATGCATTTGCACAAAACTGCAATGCAATTGATGAGACCTCTTTTTTTCAACATCCGCCAGGCAAATGGTCGGTGGCAGAAAATGTGAGGCACCTGGTTGTTTCTACCAATGCCGCTACCCTTGCTTATACATTGCCTGCTTTTATTGTAAGATGGATTGCCGGCAAACCAAACCGTGATTCCAGGAGTTACGAAGATCTGGTGAATAAATACAAAAAGAAGCTGGCAGAGGGAGGAAAGGCTTCGGGCAAATTTATCCCTCCGGCAACAGATATAAAATACGGCAAAGAAAAACTGATGCAGGAATGGAAAACAGTGACTTCTAAATTTATTGCAGTACTTAAAAATAAAACATCTGAAACAAAACTGGATGATTACCTGGTAAAGCATCCGCTGCTGGGCAGGATCACCCTCAGGGAACTTTGCTACTTTACCATTTATCACACCGAACACCATCTTAGCATTATCAGCAATCTCAACCCTAAACTCTAAAAATTATGGCATTTATTATTTTCGGCGAAAAAACAACACCAATTCAGGTAGATGAATTTCTAATAAAATGCCCATCATGTGAAACTCATAGTTGGGCAGACATAATGGTAGTCAGTCATTATTTTCATTTTTATTTGTTGCCTTTTTTTCCAACCGATAAAGACGCAAATGTTATTTGTAAAAATTGCGGTTTAAAAAGATATGGTATTTCATTTAATCAAAACCTGGTTAGCAATTACAATGAAGTAAAAAACCAATATAGGCACCCTTGGTTTACTTATATAGGCTTAACAATTATTATCTTAATCATTTTTGCAATTATTATAGCTTCAATATTCTAAACTCCTAAACCTTCTATGATACAGTACTTTAAAAACTTTGAGCACCATACCCTGGCCATTGATAAACCGGAAGCAGGCGTATGGGTGAATGTGTTGCCACCGCTGAAACAGGAAGAGTTTTCTGAGTTAAGTGAAACATTAGAAATACCGTTGGATTTTTTAAAAGATTCGCTGGATATTGATGAACGCAGCCGGTATGAAATTGAGGACAACGTAAAACTCATTGTTATTAAAACACCTACAGAAAATAATTCTTTTAATGAAAGTGATGCTTATTATATCACCATCCCAATTTGTATCATACTTACCCATAACCAAATTGTAACGGTAAACTCTTTTGAGAATGAGGCCATCAAAAAATTCCTGAACACTTTTCAAAACCGAAGCCCTGATAAAAAGAGTATGATGGTGCTTAAAATCTTTGAAAAGATTTGTACCAATTTTTTAGAATTTTTGAAAGAGATCAACCAGCGGAGAAATTTACTGGAACAAAAACTATATGACTCTAACAGGAACTCTGAGTTACTGGAGCTGGTAAGAATACAAAAAAGTTTGGTGTATTTCATCACTGCATTACGCAGCAATGAACTGCTGATGATGAAAATTGCAAGAACTAATTTTTTACAACTGAATGAAGATGAAAAAGAATTTTTAGACGATCTGATTGTAGAAACCAGCCAGGCTTTGGAGATGGCCAATACTTATACAACCATACTCAGCAGTACGCTGGATGCTTTTGCCAGCATCATTTCCAATAATCTGAATAATGTAATGAAAAGGCTTACGTCTATCACCATCATACTTTCGCTGCCGGTGGTGGTTACCAGTATTTATGGTATGAACGTGCCAATACCGGGACAAAACTGGCCACACTCATTTTATGTACCCATTATTATATCACTGATATTAGCAGTAATTATCAGCGCATATTTTATGAAGAAAAAATGGTTTTGATGGTCAATTGTCAATGGTGAATTGTGAATGGGGCGTTATTGATTATTCACAATTCACAAAAACTAATTTAATTTATGATCTCAATTCGAGTGTACGGTATATTATTAAATGATACCGGGCAGGTATTGGTTAGCGATGAATTTATACGTGGCAGTTACTATACCAAATTCCCCGGCGGTGGAATGGAACCTGGAGAAGGTACCAGGGATTGTTTGAAAAGAGAATTTATGGAAGAAATGAATTTAAAAGTGGAACCAGGTGAACATATTTATACAACAGATATTTACCAAAAAAGCGCTTTCAATACAGCACATCAGATTCTTTCCATTTATTATTTTGCAACAGCACTGGAAGAAATAACAGTACCATTAAGAACAAAACCATTTGATTTTGACGAACAACAGTTGCGCCTATACGAAGAAACAAAACAGATAGAAACATTCCGTTTTATTGACTGGGATGAATTTTCTGCAGATGCGGTTACGTTGCCGCTGGATAAAATTGTAGCTTCCATTGTAAAGCAAATACGATAAATCGTATTAACTCATTTTGAAATCGCTTATTATATTTCTTTCTGTTGAACTTAAAAAAATTATACCAGCAGGTGTGGTTTTGATTGATATACTTCCCATAACAATTCTCCAAAAATAGTGTTGGCCCATGCAAACCATTTACGGGTAAATTTTGTTGCATCATCTTTATGAAAAGATTCATGCATAAAGCCGGTATCACCATGTGTTTTTTGCAACATCGCAATACACATTTTTATTTCTGCATCATTATTACTTGTCAATCCTCTCATAATAATACTCAACGGCCATATCATATCCATCCCGGCATGAGGGCCACCAATACCTTCAGCAGCTTTTCCTTTAAAGAAAAATGGGTTGTTATTCGACAATAATAATTTACGGGTATTGATGTAAACAGGATCGGTATTTTTTACTGCATTCAAATAAGGTAGTGATAATAAGCTGGGCACGTTGGCATCGTCCATTAAATGATAACTGCCAAAACCATTTACTTCGTAAGCATAAATTTTTCCGTACTGCGGATGATTAATGACAGCGTGTTGTTGCAGCGCTTTATTTACTTCAATAGCCAGTGAATTTAATTCTACAGCCAGTGCATCGTCTTTTAAAATTTGTTTTACCATTTTAGCCGCCTGCTGCAAACTAACCACAGCAAAAAAATTAGAGGCAATTAAGAATGGAAAAACAGTAGCATCATCGCTTGGCCGGAACATAGAACAAATTAACCCTACCGGTTTTACAGGATAACCATAACCACTTAAGGGAACACCATCTGTAGCCCAGGCGGTTGTTCTTTGAAATGAATAAGGGCCAATACTATCCTTGCGTTGTTGTTCTTTAAAAGTTTGTAAAGTTGCTTTGACCGCATTCTTCCAATGCTCATCAAATGGCGTAGCATCGTTTGTTAATTTCCAGTAATTATATGCCAGGCGGATAGGATAGCATAAGGAATCAATTTCCCATTTGCGTTCGTGGATACCCGGTTGCATTTTGGTAAGATCACTCTTCCATTCACTCTCTTTATTTTCATCTTTATAGAATGCATTGGCATACGGATCTTTCAAAATACATTTTGTCTGCCGGTTGATAACACCTGCAATTAATTGTTGCAGTGCTGCATCTTTTTTTATCAATGACAGGTATGGCCAAACCTGGGCAGTACTGTCTCTTAGCCACATGGCATCAATATCACCCGTAATAACATAAGTATCCGGTTTGTTATTGATCATGGTAAAATCAACTGTCGTATCCAATGTATTAGGAAAGCAGTTTTCAAACAGCCAACCCAATTCTTTGTTCTTAATTTTTGACTGAAATTCAGTAATGGCTGCTTCTACGGCTTTGCTGTGAAATTTGCGTTGATCCAAAGGAACACGTACCATTGGAAATGTTTCAGCAGATTGGCCAAATGAAAAATCTTTTAATAACAGCCCGCCACTTAACAAACCGGCATTTTTAATGAATTCATTTCTATTCATACAAATTATTTTATTGATCTGAAGTATTACCAATGCAAATACAGCAGCATGCAAGGTTAAAAAAATCTATCAGCCGATAAGCCGGATTCTGTCTATCCATTTCAGTCGAAACCGAAATGAAAGAGGCCATCATTTATCTGGCTGCAACATTACTGTTACAATCTTGCTGCCTACCCTTCCCGATACATCAACTGATAATAGTAAACGGGCAGCTTACCTTGTTCAGCAGATGAAATAAATTCACCTGCTTACAAATCGGGATATACATGGCATTGCAGCACACAAGGTATACCCATCCCGGTTGTTACCAACCGGGACCGTGAGCTCTTACCTCACATTTTCACCCTGGCCGCTCTCTTGTCATGCTGAGCTTGCCGAAGCATGGTCGATGCATGTCAAGAGAGCGGTGGTTATTTTCTGTGGCACTGTCTTCCCGTCCCGCCTTAGGCTGGACGGAACCGGCGCTTAACCGGTGTGTTGCCCTTTGCTGTCCGGACTTTCCTCCCCTATTACTAAGAGCGATAGCCTGGCTGATAGAAAAACAAAGTTACTGGTAAATAATGTGTATAAAGCTGGCAGGCAGCTTTTAATGAAGCGGTTTAAAAAACATATTTTTGAACTTTAATGGATAAAAGTCTCAACAAATATATCAGCGAAACTGGTTTTTGTTCCCGAAGGGAAGCTGACAATTACATTGATCAGGGCCGGGTAACCATCAATGATGCTATTGCCATTAAAGGCAACCGTGTAAATCCGGGAGATGTAGTGCAAATAGATGGCGAGCCGATAAAGAAAAAAGACAAAACCGTTTATATTGCTTTTAATAAACCTGTTGGAATCACTTGCACCACTGACCTGAAAGATAAATCCAACATCATCTCCTTTATCAATTACAAAAGCAGGATATTTCCCATTGGCAGACTGGACAAGCCTTCTGAAGGACTAATCTTTTTAACGAACGATGGGGATATTGTAAATAAGATTTTAAGGGCAGGTAATAATCATGAAAAGGAGTACATCGTTACCGTACATAAACCCGTGACCACTGATTTTATACATAAAATGTGCAATGGTGTGAAGATACTGGATACCGTTACTAAAAAATGTTTTGTGAAACAGGAGGGAAAAAACCGTTTCCGGATCATCCTTACCCAGGGGCTCAACAGGCAGATCAGGCGAATGTGTGCAGCCCTTGGTTATGAAGTGGATACATTGCGGAGGACAAGAATCATGCACATCAATTTAGGCAACTTACCTGCTGGCAAATGGCGCTATTTTACACCGGATGAAATAAAAATGATGGAAATTTCGTTGGCCCAGTCAATAAAAACCGACAGTTCATCGTTATCAAATGAAACCAATTGGAATGAATAGGCGTGGAAAATAACCAGATCATTACAGCCGGTATCAAAGAAGTTTTTTTACTAATACCTGCAGTAATATTTAAGTAACATATCAAGCCTGTTTTTATCCCTTAATCCCACCCAATTGAATACTATACCAGCAATAGCTGCTGAATGATTTTAATGTAGCTCCCAAATAAGTTGCATAAGAATCGCAATCAGCAGGTATTATTTTATTTAAATTATTGCGATCCAATATTATGCAAAAATTACTGCTGTTAACCGCTTTGATATTTTCTTCTTATGGTATAAAAGCGCAAACATTTTCAGGAAACACAGGTTCTATCCCCGGAACCAGCACAACTCAAACCTGTTTTACTGCCAATGTAAGTGGAGTTGGTATTATTGATGCCACTACAAACGGGCTTGCCAGTGTATGCATTCAAATTACTCATCCTTACGTGGAGGAACTTGAAATTCTTCTTACCGCACCTGACGGCACTGTTGTTCCACTTTCTATTCAAAATGGAGGCAATGGTAATAATTATGTAAATACTTGTTTTACTGCCACAGCCAGCAATTCCATCAAATTTGGTAATGCGCCGTTTAACGGCACTTATTTACCGGAAGGATATTTAGGATCAGTTAACAATGGGCAAAATGCTGATGGTACCTGGAGCCTTTGTATCCAGGACAGGAGAAATGGAGGGAACTCAGGTTCCTTAGTTTCCTGGAGTTTATTATTCAACAATACTCCTGCTCCACTGCCACCTGCTATTCCAGCTTGCTCTGCTACATTACCTGGCACTTCATCTTGTGCCAATGCCACTGCTGTGTGTGATTTTAATGGTCTTTGTGGAAATACCACCGGCAATACCATCCAGGACTGGGCAGGATCAGGATTGGACAATTGCTTTAATCTTCAAAATAATTCATTTATTAAATTTGAAGCGGCCGCCACCACAGCATCTTTTACCGTTTGGGTGCCTACCAGTTCTACAGGCCCCGGTGGTGGTATACAAATGATCTTTTTTAGCGGAACCTGTGGTTCCGGTAGTGTAACATCTTACGGATGCTACCCACATATTTTTCCTTATCAATCTGCTTCTGATCCCTTGCCTACTATCGTATCTGCTACGGGTTTAACACCGGGTAATATTTATTATTTAATGATCGATGGCTTTAATAATGATAAATGTACTTTCAGCATTGCAGCTAATACAGGAATTAATGTTTTAAATATTACTCCTTCTGCACCGGTTATCTGTGAAGGCCAAAGTGTAAATCTTGTTGGAACAGGTGGCAATGGCAGTTATTCCTGGAGCCCCGGCACCGGGTTAAATACTACCACTAATGATACTGTGGCAGCTTCTCCGTTAAGCACCACTACTTACACCCTTACCAGTACCAATTCATTAGGTTGTTCATTAACAAAAGATGTAACAGTCTCTGTAAATGATCGTCCGGTAATAACGGCCCAGCCAGCCAGCACCACCCAAAATGTTTGTCAGAACGGAACCATTTCACCTTTAAGTGTTACAGCAACAGCAGGAAGCGGCACTATCAGTTCTTACCAATGGTATATTAACACAACACCCTCTAATACAACAGGGGCACCATGGCCTTTTGCCAACCTAAATACTTTCACACCTTCATTAGCCAGCACAGGTACTTTATATTTCTATTGCAAAATCACCAATTCAAATGGATGCTCTACCACCAGCAACGTATCCGGAGCTGTTATTATAAGTCCAAAAGTAAATGCGCCTGCAGCATCAGCTACGGTACAACCAACGTGTTTGGCACCAACAGGCACCATTGTGGTAACATCACCATTCGGAGCCAATTTTGAATACAGTATTGGAGGGGCTTATCAAGCAAGCGGAACTTTTATGGGCCTGGCACCAGCGATTTATAATGTAACGGCTAAAAATATTGTAACAGGTTGTATCTCGCCAGCCACTACGGTTACCCTGAATGCATTACCAACCCTGCCGGCAACACCGGCTGGATCAGTAACGGTGCAGCCTTCCTGTGCTGTTCCTACAGCCACTATCGATATAACATCTCCCTCAGGAGCTACGATTGAATACAGCGTTGGAGGTACTTACCAGGCTGGTACCAGTTTTACAGGTTTAACTAACGGAAGCACCTATACTGTTACTGCAAAAGACATTAGTACAGGATGCATTTCTTCTGCATTATTATTAAATGTAAATGCCATAGCCGGTGCCCCTGCTGCACCTACTGCCAGTGTTACTATTCAGCCAGATTGCTATACAGCAACCGGCACTATCACCATTACTGCTCCAGTTAGCGCCAATATTGAATATAGTATTGGGGGTGCCTACCAGCCTGGTAATGTATTTAGTGGTTTAGCTCCAGGAACTTCTTATACCGTTACGGCAAAAGATATTTCATCTGGTTGTGTTTCTGTGCCAACTAATTTATCTGTAAATAATATTACACCAGCTCCGCCTCCAACCGTTACGAGTCCGCTGGATTATTGTCAAAATACATCAGCCCCGGTTTTAACAGCCACTGGCACCAACCTGCTTTGGTATAGTGCTTCCACAGGTGGTATTGGGTCTGCAACTGCACCCACACCTTCCACTGCAATAGCTGGGTCAACAATTTATTATGTTAGCCAAACAACAGGTAGTTGCGAAAGTCCAAGAGCTGCTATCACAGTAACTGTCTCAGCGCCTCCTGTGGTACCTGCTGTAACTGCTCCGGTAACTTATTGTGAGAACGCTGCAACTACGCCACTATCTGCTGCAGGTACCGGTTTATTATGGTACAGCACTGCAGCTGGTGGTGCTGGCAATGCTACAGCACCTATGCCTTCATCAGCAAGTACAGGCAATACAATTTATTATGTAAGTCAAACAACAAGTGGATGTGAAAGCCTCAGGGCGGCAATAACTGTAACGGTTAACCCAATTCCTGCTGCGCCGGCTGTTACTACTCCTGTTGTATATTGTCAAAATTTAGTTTCTACAGCTATAACTGCTGCAGGAACCAATCTTTTATGGTACACCGCTGCAACGGGTGGAACAGGCTCTGCTATTGCATCCATTCCATCAACAACTACTGCAGGCAATAAAGATTATTATGTTACGCAAACAGTTATTGGTTGTGAAAGCCCAAGAGCTGTTATAACAGTTACGGTTAACCCAATACCTGCTGCATCTGCTGTTATTACTCCTGTAGTTTATTGTCAAAACATCGTGGCCGCAGCTTTAACTGCTGCAGGAACAAATTTGCGCTGGTACACAGTATCAACGGGAGGCACTGGTTCTGCAACTGCACCAACACCTTTAACCACCACAGCAGGTACAAGCATCTATTATGTTAGTGAAACCATCAACGGATGTGAAAGCGCAAGATCGGCAATAACTGTTGCAATTACTTCATTGCCTGCGGCTCCCCTTGTAAGCACTCCGGCAATATATTGTGAAAATGAAATAACCACTGCACTATCAGCAACGGGTACCAGTTTATTATGGTATACAATTGCATCTGGTGGTACTGGTAGTACTTCAGCACCAACACCTTCCTCAGCAATTGCCGGCAGTGTAATTTATTACGTCAGTCAAACAATCAACGGATGTGAAGGCTCCAGGGGGGCAATAACAGTAACGGTTAACCCAATCCCTGCTGCACCGGTTACTGCCCCGGTTGTTTATTGTCAAAATTTAGTTTCAACAGCATTAACTGCCGCCGGAAGCAACCTGTTATGGTTTACTGCTGCAACTGGCGGAACCGGATATTCAACAGCACCAGCACCATCCACCACAACAGCAGGTTCAAACATCTATTACGTTAGTCAAACTATAAACGGATGTGAAAGTGCAAGAGCGGCAGTAACAGTAACGGTTAACCCAACTCCTGCAACCCCTATGGTAACTACTCCTGTAGTGTATTGTCAAAACTTAATTTCAACAGCTTTAACAGCCACAGGAACTGACCTGTTATGGTATACTGCTGCAACAGGTAGCACTGGTTCTGCTACTGCACCCGTTCCATCAACAGCTACCCCAGGCAACACCAATTATTATGTAACACAAACATTGCTGGGTTGTGAAAGCCCGGGAGCTGTAATTACTATTACTGTAAATGCCACCCCTGCTGCACCTGCTGTAATAAGCCCGGTTACTTATTGCCAAAACAGTACAGCAACTGCACTCACAGCATCCGGCAGTAATTTACTCTGGTACAATACTTCAACCGGTGGTACAGGTGATGCTGCAGCGCCTACCCCTTCCACCAGCACACCCGGAAATACTTTTTATTATGTAAGTCAAACAATTATTGGATGCGAAGGGCCAAGATCAGCAATTACAGTAACTATCAATATAGACAGTACTGCAGTTACCACATTTAAATACAGTCCTGATACTGTTTGTATCAATGGTATTAATAATCCAGGACCTGCATATGCATTAGGATTTACCACGGGTGGTACTTTTTCTTCTACCGCAGGTATATCTCTTGATCAAACCAATGGGAATATCAATTTATCTGCCAGTAAACCGGGAAGTTATTTGATAAAATATAATTACAATACTACTGGTTGCATCAAAGCCGGCAACAGCACTACCAGGATCACCATCAACCCGGCTATACCAACCGTTACACTTTTTTCTTACACTTCACCGGTTTGTAAAAACGATATTAATCCATTGCCAACTACAGTGGCAGGCTTTACCAGCGGTGGCAATTTTATATCAAGTCCGGGAATAGTGGTTAAACCACTAACTGGTGAAGTAAGCCTTTCTGCCACAACTCCCGGTTCTTACCTGATCACTTACAGTTTACCTGCATTGGGCTGCAGGGCGGCCAGCAATACTTTTTCTTTCCTGAATATTGTAGATACCTCCAGGCCGGTAACAAAATTCAGTTATACGCCAGCTATCACCTGTATTACAGCCAGCAGTAATCCTGTTTTAGTTAAAGGAACAGGATTTACAAGCGGAGGTGCTTTTTCAGCCACCCCTGCCGGACTAAACATTAACTCAACAACAGGTGCCATCAGTATTGGGTTAAGTACTCCGGGTGTTTATAAAATAAAATATTCCGTGCCTAAATTTCTTTGCAGACTTGCAGACTCAGACAGTACCATTTTAACAATTAATGCTTATGGAAACCCGGTAACAGATTTTTCTTATTACAGCCCGGTATGCCAGGGAGACAGTTCTGCCACACCAGTTCCTGAAACAGACTTTACATCAGGCGGTATTTTTTCTTCTACGGCAGGGCTGGTGTTAGATCCTAATACAGGTATCGTTGATTTGACATTAAGTAAGCCAGGTAATTATAGTATTAAATATACTGTTGCAGCTGGTGATTGTAATCCTGCAGGCAGTTCAACTGCACCGTTAAATATCCTTAAACAACCAGAGCTTCCTGATGTCTTCTCCGTTGCACATTGTGGTGCCGGAAAGGTATTATTAGAAGCATCCAGCATTGGCACTATCAAATGGTATACAGAACAGGATTTACTTAATCAAATAAACGTTGGTAATACACTGAATACATTTGTTGAAAATACTACCTTTTATTATCTTACCTCCACTGTGGGAACATGCGAAAGTAAGCCTGCAGTATTAACAGCATTGGTTAACCCATTACCGGAAAAACCTTTTATAGGTAATGATACCGCTATTTGCAGTACGGATAAACTGGTATTAAATCCTGGATTGCATGATAATTACTTATGGCAGGATGGATCCACACAACAAATATTGAATGCGAATACGGCCGGGAATTATAAGGTAGTGGTTAGCACGGGTGCAGGCTGCTCAGACAGCA
>JAYVLZ010000220.1:0-7472 GCA_043759175.1 Chitinophagaceae bacterium
AATAGCCTAACAATAAAAAAGGATAGGTTAATTATAATCACAATTTTATTCATGCAACAAAGCCATTGGGGATTAGGAATGTTGGAATTTGGAATTGGGGATTAGGAATTGGGAGGTTGCTCGGAGTAAATAATTTCCAAAAATAATTCAGCAATATAACCATACAACAATTCAATATACAACATTAACTTTAAGTTCTGATAAACTCAACCTTTAAACGAACAGCATGAGCCGCATCTGTTTATTCCCCGGCACTTTCGATCCCATTACAATGGGACATACCGATATTATTAACAGGGCTTTGCCATTGTTTGATAAAATTGTAATTGGTATCGGTAGAAATGCGAATAAAATCCCGATGTTTAAAGAAGAGTTGCGGCTGGAATGGTTGAAAGAAATTTATGCTGATGAACCCAGGTTGTCTGCTGTAGTTTACGATGGCTTAACTGTGAATTGCTGCAAGGAAGTGGGAGCTAATTTTATTCTGAGAGGCATCCGGTATGTAAATGATTTCGAGTATGAGAAAGCGATAGCAGATATGAACCGCAGTTTGGCACATGATATTGAAACTGTGTTTTTAACTTGTTTGCCACAATATACTTCTGTTGCGTCAACCCTGGTAAGGGATGTATTAAAGAACGGGGGAGATGTTTCACAATTTTTACCTGCTGTGGTTGCCAAATCAATTATTAAAAATTAAACAGCACAATTATGTCTATCTGGTTTAACAAATCACTGAAATTAACTGACATTGAAATGTCAGTTGCCGGAACCATGAGTGAGTTCCTGGAAATGCAGTTTGTGGAATTAGGCGAAGATTATATCAAAATGAAAATGCCTGTTGATCACCGCACCAAACAACCTTATGGCCTGCTGCATGGCGGCGCCAGTTGTGCGTTGGCAGAAACCGCTGCCAGCCTGGCTTCGCAATTGGTGCTGGATGCAAAACGGTTTATTTGTGTGGGAATTGAGATCAATGCCAACCATATTCAAAGTGCAAGGGATGGTTTTGTTACTGCCATAACCAGGCCACTGCATTTGGGCGCTACTACCCATGTGTGGGATATCAAGATTTACGACGATAAAGAAAAATTGATCTGCATCAGCCGTTTAACGCTGGCTATTCTGAATAAAGCCTTTTGATAGTTAAGGAGTGTCAAAAAAAATACTGAGGATATCTTTGATAGAGGCATAAGTATTTTTCATTGGTTGATTAATATCTTTTGTTTTTACCCATTTTATTGCTGAAATATTTTCTGCCGTTTGTGGAACAAGCACCTGTTTAGAAGAGCAGATCATATAAAACCAGTGGGTGGTTTTCAAAAAGTGTTTACCGAATGCATTGTAAGTGTGATAGGTTTCACCTGCTTTTTTCTTCAGCTTTAATTTAGTAACACCAGTTTCTTCCTCCACTTCCCTCATAGCACAGGTTTCAGCGTCTTCACCTTTTTCCATTTTGCCTTTTGGAAGGTCCCATTTATCCAGCCTGTAAATAAAAAGTAATTCTTTTTTTTCATTTTGAACGATGCCTCCAGCCGCTTCTATTGGTGTAAAATTTTTAAAGAAAGCTTTTTTTAATTTCTCCAGATCATTGTTCCATACTACGCCTGCATGAAATTCCGGTTTTACGATTTCATGTAATAATGATTTCAAAGCAGCATTGGAAATTTCGTCAATAAATACCGCATCCGGATGGTGCAATATCTCATTCAGTTCTTTATCAATCTCGTCGCAGAGATAAACCGGTTTGTCGTTGAAGTAAATTTTGATGTGCATAATAAAATTTCCTAAGGTAAAATGCAAGCCTCAATTTTGCGGCATGACAAATGAAAAAACTGTTGCTGAAAAGTTATTACAAATTAATGCAATTAAATTAAAACCGGAAGAACCTTTTACCTGGGCAAGCGGATGGAAGAGCCCTATCTACTGCGATAATCGAAAAGTGTTGTCATTTCCTATCGTCAGAGATTTTATTAAAAGCGAATTGTGCAGTGTGGTATTTGAAAAGTTTCCTGATGCTGCAATGCTGGCTGGTGTGGCCACAGCAGGTATCGCCTGGGGGGCCATGATTGCTGACCAGCTGAAACTACCGTACATATATGTTCGCCCAAAACCAAAGGAACACGGATTGGGAAATCAGATAGAGGGCTATTATGAAAAAGGCCAGAAAGTAGTAGTGGTGGAAGATCTGATCTCAACGGGCAAGAGTAGTTTGCAGGTGGTGGATGTGCTGAGAAAAGAAGGTTTACAGGTGGAAGGAATGGTGTCTATATTCAATTACAACTTTACTATTGCAGATGAAGCTTTTAAAAATGCAGGAGTGCCATTTTATTCTATCACTAATTATAATTCACTAATTGGTTTGGCGATTGAAAAAGGCATAGTATCAGCAGCGCAGGAAAATACTTTGTTAAACTGGCGGCAGGACCCTGCAAATTGGAATGCAAATTAATATCTTTATAAAAACTATAAGCAGATGAAAACATTAAAACTTACAGTATTATTCTTAATGGTATTTGTTGGTGCGTCTTTCGCCCAGCAAAAAGCTTCTCAGAAAGTGGTAATCAAAACTCCCACTGTGCAATGTGAGATGTGCAAAACAAAGATTGAAAAATATTTAACCAGGGAACCAGGTGTTTCTGAAGTAAAAGTTGATTACAAAAAGAAAACCACCACCATTACTTATTTAACTGACAGGAATAATATAGAACAGTTAAAGACAGCTATTGCAAATGCAGGCTATGACGCCGACGATATAACAGCAGATGAAGAAGCCTACAAAAAATTACCTAAATGCTGTAAAAAACCTGCAGTAACAGAAGACAAAAAAGATGTGCCCACGCCGAACTAATTTTTAATTTTAATTTATGGTAAAGCCCTTACAGAAATGTAAGGGCTTTATATTTTGTTAAACGTTTTTATAGCAATAAAAAAAGCCACACCATATTGCAGGTGTGGCTTTTTAAATATCATAAAGCAGTGATTAAGCTTTTTCTAAATCACTTGCCATCATTTCTTTTACTAATGCAGCTAAATCATATTTAGGTGTCCACCCTAATTTTGTTTTTGCTTTTGTAGCATCACCAATTAAGAGGTCCACTTCTGTAGGTCTGAAATATTCAGGGTCCACTGCCACTACAACTTTGCCAACTGGTAATTTGTATGCAGGATTGCTGCATAATTTTACAGCGCCGGTTTCTTTTACTCCTTCTCCACTAAATTCTAATTCGATACCTGTTTCAGCAAAAGATAATCTCACAAAGTCCCTCACTGTAGTGGTGATACCGGTAGCAATAACATAATCTTCGGGTTTATCCTGTTGTAAAATACGCCACATGGCATCCACATAATCTTTAGCATGACCCCAGTCTCTTTTGGCATCCAGGTTTCCTAAGTATAATTTTGCCTGTTTGCCTTTTACTATTGCAGATACTGCTCTTGTGATTTTACGGGTAACAAATGTTTCTCCTCTCAACGGGCTTTCATGATTGAAGAGAATACCATTGCAGGCATATATTCCATAAGCTTCTCTGTAATTGATAGTGATCCAGTAAGCATATAATTTAGCAATCGCATAAGGGCTACGGGGATAGAATGGGGTAGTTTCACTTTGTGGCACAGCCTGTACCAAACCATACAACTCTGAAGTACTGGCCTGATAAATACGGGTCTTCTTTTCCAATCTTAAAATCCTCAGCGCTTCCAGCAAACGCAGTGTACCAATACCATCAGCATTAGCAGTATATTCAGGCTCATCAAAACTTACCTTTACATGGCTCATTGCAGCCAGGTTATAAATTTCATCTGGTTGTGTTTCCTGTATAATACGGATCAGGTTAGTGCTGTCCGTCATATCTCCATAATGCAATTGAAAACGTAGATTTTTTTCATGTGGATCCTGGTAAAGATGATCAATCCTTTGTGTATTGATCAACGAAGATCTTCTTTTAATGCCATGAACTTTATACCCTTTTTCCAAAAGAAGGTCTGCAAGATAGGCTCCGTCTTGCCCGGTAACACCGGTAATAAGTGCTGTTTTACCAAGGTTGTTTTTATGTTGATCCAAAATGTATTATTTTTTATAGATTACTTTACTAATCTGTATCAGGCAAGCTGAGGTTTATATATTTCTAAAAAATTTTTGTAAACAAGTTTCAGGCCCTGTTTTAATTCGATTGTATGTTTCCACCCAAAATTATGAAGCTTGGTTACATCCATCAGTTTACGCGGAGTACCGTCAGGTTTAGTTGAATCAAAAACAATCCTGCCTTTAAACCCTACAATATCTTTTATGATTGCTGCTAAATCTGCAATGCTCTGGTCTTCGCCGGTTCCGATATTTATTAATTGTTCTTCATTATAATTCTCCATTAAAAAAATGCATGCATCAGCAAGATCATCGGAATATAAAAATTCTCTTTTGGGGGTACCTGTTCCCCAAACCACCACTTCGTCTGCATTGCTTTCTTTGGCTTCATGCATTTTGCGTATCAATGCTGGTAATACATGAGAGTTGTTCAAATCATAATTGTCCCCGGTTCCATATAAATTGGTGGGCATCACACTAATGAAATTGCAACCATACTGACTGCGGTAGGCTTCACATAATTTAATGCCTGCAATTTTTGCGACAGCATAAGGTTCATTGGTTGGTTCTAAAGTGCCTGTAAGCAGGTATTCTTCCTTCAATGGTTGTGGTGCCATTTTTGGATAGATGCAGGCACTGCCGAGAAACATTAATTTTTTTACATCATTTTTTGCAGCAGCATGAATGATGTTTGTTTCTATCATTAAATTATCATACAGGAATTCAGCACGAAAAGTATTGTTGGCATAAATTCCGCCAACTTTTGCAGCCGCCAAAAAAACATAATCCGGTTTTTCTGCAGCAAAAAAATCATTTACCGCTGCCTGGTTTCTTAGATCCAGTTCAACAGAAGTTTTTGTAATAATATTTTGAAATCCTTTTGCAGTTAAATTTCTAAAAATGGCACTTCCTACCATTCCCCGGTGTCCTGCAATATAAATTTTACTATTCTGCTCCATATCCTTGTTGTAATTAAAAATGTAGGTTGCGAAGATAATTTGTTTGGATCACTTAACCACACCTGCAACTGTTGAAGGCTGTTGATTTTGCAGGTTTATTTGGTAATAATCAAGATACCAGTCAATGAAATTGTTCACTCCTGTTTCAATAGTAGTGGCTGGGTTATACCCAACATTTTTTTTCATATCAGAAACATCAGCATATGTTTTATGCACATCACCAGGTTGCATCGGCATCATGATTTTTTCTGCTTTTTTGTTCAGCTTTTTTTCAATCGCTTCAATAAATGCTGTCAATTTAACCGGCTTGCTGTTACCAATATTATAAATTTGATAAGGTGCTTTAGAAGAAGATGTAACCGGGTTTAATCCACTCCATTCAGGATTTCCTGTAGGTATATTATTAATCACTTTTACCAAACCATCTACAATATCATCAATATAAGTGAAATCCCTTTCCATCTCGCCATTATTAAAAACCTGGATCGGTTTATCATCAATAACTGCTTTAGTAAATAAGAACATCGCCATATCAGGTCTGCCCCAGGGTCCATATACGGTAAAGAATCTAAGCCCGGTTGTGGGCAGGTTATACAAATGACTGTAAACATGCGCCATCAGCTCATTACTTTTTTTGGTAGCGGCATACAAGCTGATTGGATGATCAACGGAGTGATCGGTTTTGAAAGGAACTTCCTCATTTAATCCATACACACTGCTGCTGCTGGCATACACAAAATGTTTGATGTTGTAATGACGGCAGCACTCCAGCAGGTTTGCAAAACCAACAATATTGCTTTCAATATATGCGGCAGGATTGGTAATGCTGTAACGTACACCAGCCTGTGCTGCAAGATTTACTACGATGTCAAATTGCTGGTTTTTAAATAATGCTTCAAGGTTTGCTTTATCTTCTAATTGAAGCTGTATAAATTTATATCCTTGTAATGTCTTGCTTGAATAAAGTTCATTGTACTGAATTGCTGCTTTATCAATACCGGCAGCTTTCAGCCGGTCATATTTCAGGCTTACCTGGTAATAATCATTTAAAGAATCTAGCCCTACCACTTCAAAGCCATCCTTTATTAACCTGTTGGCTAAATGGAAACCTATAAAACCTGCTGTACCTGTAACTAAAACTTTCATTCTGTTTTTTAAAAAATTAATAACACTCCTATTTTTTAGGAAGGCTGAAGTTCTCTGCTATAAATGGATTGCAAAATATTCACTATTCTTCCGGAAGTTTTGCCGTCCCAAAATTCAGGTATTGTTCCCTTTTTCCAATTTCCTTTCACTATTTGGCCTAAACAATTTTCCAATTTTTCAAAATCATCACCGATCAATTCATTTGTGCCCAATGTTATTGTTTCCGGTCTTTCTGTAGAGTTTCTCAAAGTAAGACAGGGAACGTGTAAAACAGTTGCTTCTTCTGTTATGCCTCCGGAATCTGTGATCACACCTTTTGCGTTTTTTATCAAATAAATAAACTCATGATATCCCAGCGGATCAATCATGATCAGTTTTTCTGTACTGATATTAAATGTGTCCATGATCTTTCTTGTTCTTGGATGTACCGGAAAGACTACAGGAAAATCTACAGTGGCATTTGTAATGGCATCCAGTATCTGTTTCAGCTTTTCAGGATCATCTACATTAGAAGGGCGGTGCAATGTTACTAAAAAATAATTTCCATCCCTCAATTGACAGTTATCCCAAAATGAAGGCTTCTTTAATTTATCCAGGTTTTGATACAACGTATCGATCATCGTATTACCAACAAAGTGAATACTTTTTTCAGGTACCTGGTAACGTTTTAAATTTTCGTTTGCATAAGTGGTGGTGGTAAAAAAATGATCGCAAATGGAATCTGTTACAATACGGTTGATCTCTTCGGGCATGGTCATATCGCCTGATCGGATACCTGCTTCCACATGCACTACATCAATACATAATTTTTTTGCAGAGATGCTGCATGCCATGGTAGATGTTACATCCCCCACCACCAATACAACATCCGGCTTGTTTTCCATCAGGTCCTTCTCAAACTTTACCATGATAGCGGCTGTTTGCTCAGCTTGTGTGCCGCCACCGCATTCAAGATTTACATGAGGATCAGGAATTCCTAATTGCTCAAAAAAATCGCCGCTCATTTTTTTATCATAATGCTGACCCGTGTGCACCAGCCTGTAATCAATAGCATTGCCTTCTTCCTGAGCTTTTTTAATTGCTTTAATAATGGGAGCTATCTTCATGAAATTAGGCCTTGCACCTGCAACAATTGTTACTAACATATTTTTATTTTGGGGTTAAAATATTTTAGCTGCAAACACCATAAAATATTTTACAGCTAAATTTATCATTAAATGTATTATGACCTTGTTTTGTAAAAATCTTTGTCACTTCTTTTCAGCATTCCTGCGTTTTGT
>JAYVLZ010000221.1:0-11027 GCA_043759175.1 Chitinophagaceae bacterium
GGGCATCATAGTGTAACACCGTTTTGCCCACGGTGCATACGATGATTTCTTTCCCATCCTTCACGTCTTTATACATTTCATATTCCGAGGTACCGGGCGGAGTTGTTAATTTCCACGGATCTTCTTTGGTGGCTGTTGCTTTTGCCATGGTATGTTGTTGAATGATTAACAATGATACTGAGCGTATCCAAATTTACTATTAAGTTTCTGCAATTGTTTTCAGCAGTTCCAGGTCTTTCCTGTTAGCCCTTTTCATCATCAGGCTGATAAACGGTGCAAAGAGTTTAGAAAACCCGGCAGGGTTTCCCCGGTTACGCAGCGTCATCCTGGTGGTATGATCATCCACTGCTTCAAACTGATAAGTGGTTTGCATGGGGAATGACCCGTCCGCAGTCTGCATCACCAGGTTGTTTGCTGATAGCTCAACCACTTCATACGTATAAGAAAGTTTTTTGCCCATAAACTGTGCAACAAAAGCCACCTGCGAACCGACTGCCAGTGGTCTGGCGGTTTTCCATTTTGCCCATTTAATATTCACGTACCATGCAGGTGCATTGTCAGGGTCACAGGCAAAAGCCGCCACCTGGTTCAATGGCGCATGTATCAATATAGAAGTAACCACATCAACCATTGCTTACATTTTTAACTCCTGCACCTCCCTTACTTCTACTATGCCACTGTCAAATTCCAGTATGGGGCATCCCTTAGCAATCTCCAGTGCCTCCTCATAAGAATCAGCTTTGCACATAAGATAACCTCCAACCATTTCCTTGCCTTCCATAAAAGGGCCATCACTTATAACTTTTTTGCTGCCGGTAATGTATTTGCCGCTGGCATTTAATGGTTGTGCACCTGCAAATTTTCCCTGTTGTGTAAGATCACCCATCCACTGCATCCATTTTTGCATGTGTACCTGCCATTTTTCCGGGGACTGCTGTACTTCTTTTCCATCACCGCCACGGAACAACAATAAATACTCTTTCATTTTTTTCTGTTTTAACTGTTGAATGAATTTTTTTGAATCACGGAGACACAAAGACACAAAGGCACAAAGCTCAAAGGCTACTGCTGCTCTTCCAGGAAATGATCAGAAGCTGGGTCTGCATCAATCGTCATTACCGCCCTGATCTCCACTTTACCGCCATATAAAAGATTGGGACATGATTTTGCAATTTCCGTTGCCTCATCCATGTTATCCGCTTTTACAATTACGTACCCGCCAACCATTTCCTTTACCTCCATATACGGTCCGTCACTAACTACCTTGCCGGAATTAACAGATCTGCCTTCCGGCAGCAAACGGTTGGTGCCTCCAAATTTGCCTGCAGCAGCAATGCCTTTTATCCAGCCCTGCCATTGTTTCATTACAGCCAGCATTTGTTCTGCAGAAGGTTTTTCACTATCCTCTACTTTTTCATTCCTGAAAAGAAGCATAAATTCTCTTGCCATTATTTTATTTTTTTAACCCCTGGTATTCAGGAACAGTAAGTTTTTTCTTAGTGCCTTTTCCTCTGTGTGTTGGTGCTTTCTTAATATTTCATTGCTTCTTTTGTGAAATATTTTTTCAGCAATGCAATCTGCCCGATATCATAACTTTCATGCTGGGCTAAAAAAGCTACCGTACCGGCGTTACTAAAATCCCCCGTTGGGTTTTTCAGCGGACTTGCAGCAGCCAGGTGCTCCTCTGTTACAGCGCTCAGTGCTTCCTTTAATAAACTGGTTGCTTTTTCCCACTCAGTTTTTGCTGCTGCCAAAGTGGAGTATTCCAATGACGGATCAAATGCTTTAAAATTTTCAAATAGCCCGTCATAAGGATTTTTTGCAGGCGGTTTTCCCAAAAAAGTACAGGTATTATACCTGGCCCATACCGTATGGGCCGCCAGCCAGCTTAGTGGATTGTTATGATCACTGATCCTTTCTGTTGCCTGTGCTTCTGTTACAGCATCCAGCGCATTTACAAACAGGCGGCTGTTCAGGTTAAAGATAGATTCCAGATGTTGAATTGACTTTGCCATTTTTTTAATTTTAATATTAATAATGATTTGCTGTTGCTGAATAAGATATGGATAATTTTTTAACTTTTATATCCTTTGCTGCCAAATGCCTGCCCGTTACCAGTTTGGCAAAGCTGCCGCAGGCTTTCCATATAGCGGCCCCAGCTAAAACTGCAGATGGCATAAAAATCATCCTGCCTGTCCCAGCCGTCATGTGAAAAACGGACTCTTGTTTTACCTTCGTTATCATCCAGAGCAATGGTAAAACGGTGGCCCACCCATCCATGTGGACTGGCGGTACATTCCCACTCAATTTTTTCGTTTGTTTTCACTTCGGTCACCTTCATATCCGGCCCACCCATATCAGCAAAGCGGAACTCAATCATACCACCGGGTGCTGCACTGCCGCTGGTTTGTACAGTCCACCAGCCAGCAAGGCCGTTGATAGTGGAAATGGCTTCAAATACTTTTTCTTTTGGCGCATCAATGTGAAAGAGATGCTTGATAGAATATGTCATTGTTATATGTTTTATATATACCAATGACGAATGGAGAAGGCAGATTGGGACAGGGCAGGGAAAAATATTTTTTAAGTATCTCCGGCAGAGAAGTATAAAAGACCTTAGATTTTTTGAACAGTTACAGCAGTCAATGTAATAGGAAACCTTTACTGAGAGGCAGTGATGCAGCTAACCAGCTGTATCACTGCCACAGGTTAATAAAAAAGGAGGCTGCATCAAAAGTAAAATGTACCGGATAAGAATTCCTTAAATGAGTAAATGTTTCCATCGGGGATCCGAATAAAAAGAGGCTTCCCCGTATTTTTGAGACAGCCCGTAATAGAATATTTAATTTATAGTAGAAGTTGCTTTCTTAATTTTCATTGGGTTTCCTGGATGGGGTTTTTGGACTCATAGGTGTTTGCCGTTGCAGGCGCACAGGTGCATCCTGTATTTTCTGTTGCCTTATTTCGCTTTGACGCTGCTGCATCATTCGTTGCTGCTGTGCCCTTTGTTCCTGCAGTTGCTGCTGACGCACTTCATTCAGGCGCTGCTGGTTTTGCTGCTGCAGATTTTTTTGCTGCTGTTCCCGTTGATCCATCACCTGTTGCTGCCTTGCTTCATTTTGACGCTGTTCGTTCTGTTGCTGCATGGTCCGCTGCTGTTGTATTCTTTGTTCCTGCACCAGTTGCTGCCGCAGTTGTTCCTGCTGCTGTACTCTTTGTTGCTTTAATTCATTTTGGCCCTGTTGCTCATTTTGCTGCTGCATGGTTTTTTGCTGCTGTTCCTGCTGTGCCCTTATTTGCTGTTCCTTCATTTGTTGTTGCTGTGTTCTTTGCAGCCTTAATTCATCCTGCCGTTGGGCATTTTGCGGCGCTGTTTTATGGTCATTATTTTTTTGCACCGGCTGCTTCATAACTTCACGTTCATTCGGGAGGCGGGTTACTGCAGGCTCATCCATTGCTGTTTGATTATCGGGTTGGGGAGCCGCAGGCAATGGCTTTATCCTCCTGTCATTTTCCCGGTTAATGGGTTGTTCAACCGCCTGTTTTACGGTTGGCTGCACTGTGCTGACTGGTGCAGCAGAACCATTGGGCAGAGGTTTTACTGCGGTATTATTGGGTGCGCCATTTACTAACTGGCGGTCTTGCTGTATTCCATCTTTTCTAAGATCAGCCGGGTGGTTGTTAATGGTTGCTCCCTGGTTAGGTTTCAGATCCGGACGGTAAATCCTTACTTCCTTTTGCTCCACCCTTGTCCGCTCATCCGTACCCGTAAATGCCACCGGCCTTGTTTCTATCTTTTGCCGGGTGATCCGTTCCACGGATTCCCTTTTAGGCCCGGCCACATAAGTAATATTGTTATTTACCTGTGTATTGTTAATGATGGTCACATTCCTGAACTGGCTCGGGTTCCTTTCCGGCCTGATGATATGGTTGCGGATAGATGGCCCCATAATGTAACGCTGCTCCACAAACCTCCAGTAATTATTTGGTACACTGTTATAAGAAAAATTAAAACCCATTCCTGGGCTCAGCGGCGCCCAGCCATAGTAACCATCGTTCTGGCACCAGCCTACCCAGGCGGGTCCCCATTCATATCCCGGAACCCATGCCCATCCCCAGTGCTGCAGGTAGGTCCAGCGGCCGTAGTGAAAGGGTGCCCAGCCCCAGGCATAGTCACTGGCCCAGGTCCAGCCATAACTGGTATACACCCAACGTCCATTATTATAATACGGTTCAAAACCCTGTTCATCAGCTATCCATACCTGTCCGTATTGCAAATCGTCTACCCAGCGGCCGTAAGGGCTTAACTCATTGTAGAAGGTATTAAAACTGATGCCGCCATACACCTGTGCTTCAGCCTTATTGGCCATGCTAAGGGTAACCGTTGCCAGTAAAATAACCATGATTTTTTTCATATTTTCTCCTTGTTTTTAAGTGAGGTTTCCCACGCAAATAATATTGCATAATCAGTGCCGTATTATGCCAATTTTGCTTAAATATCACCAGCGGGGGCAAACGTTAACGATGTATTAGGGAAAAGCAGGAAAAATACAGGGTATAAGACAAAATGATACCCGGAGAGAGTTAACATTCAGGCGGCGGGAATTGGGTAATCAACAGTCCTGACAAATTTTCATCAATACTTTCCGCCAGTTAATCAGTCCGGTAATTGGACTGGCTCAGTTAAAGCATCCACTTAAAAATATTTGCACCCAAATACTATAAAGTCATAATTGAAAAATGTATCTTGTTGCAACTCCACTTCCTTTCCAACGGCTTAAAGTTTACAACAATATGAAAAAAATATTCGTCCTGATATTAATATCCTGTTCCGTCAATGTTTTTTCGCAGGACTGGCCCGTTAAAAGATTGGTAACAGCAAAAAAGCAAACCAGTGCCCGGTTTACCGTGCTGCCTGTTTTTAATTTTGTGGCCAGCAAAATACTCTCCCAAAGGGGCACTTACCAGGAACTGAAGCTTGATCCATCTTTTTTAGATCAGCTGATGCACCAAAAGCCTGAAGCGCTGCAGTTATCCATCCCGGTCAGTAAGAGTAAAAACATTGTCTGCGACCTGGTACAGTTCAGCCTCGGCAATATTAAGTACACCGAAAACAACGACGGCATCATTGACAACGTAAAAATACCGGTTACCTACCGGGGTACTGTGAGCGGCGAACAGGCAGTGAACAATGTAATGCTAACGGTAAATGAGGATTATCTTTCCCTGGTGGTTTCCATGGAGGATAAGGTATTGCAGTTTACCAAAGCTGATGAAACAGATAAAGCGATGTACCGGCTGTATAACAGTGCCACCCTGCAGTTCCCGATAGTGCCCGTTGAATGCGGTAATAGAGACAATCCAACCAGGACCACTGCAAATGGTATTTCCATCAACGGGGAACGAACTCCCAGCCCCACAGCTGTACAGGATAAATGCATCAATGTGTTTGTAGATTGTTTCGACAGTCTTTTTATAAACCAGGCCCGGAGTAAACAAAAGACCATCGACTTTGTGTATGAACTCTTCAATTCTGTGGGCACCGGTTATTACAATGATTCCATCAACATTCAAATAACCACCATCAACGTATGGACCTCTGCTGATCCTTACCGCGGTGACACCCGGGAGAATGCCCTGTACGACCTGGGTAACCAATGGAAAGATAATTTTTGGGGAAATATTTGTGTAGGACTGGACTTTGGTACCAATGGCAGATCCGGCCTGGCCGGGGATATCGGCAGGATAAAAGCCGTAGCTGCCAATACCTGCCCAGCCTTTAAATATGGCGGGGCGGATACATTGTCTGCCTGCTGCTATAATGACCTTAACTATACAAAAAATGTACAGAACTTCCCCGTGGGTCCCAATATCACCGGTTCGCAGGTGTACCTGGTGATGCATGAAATGGGTCATTTACTGGGATCTTCCCACACCAAATGGTGCGGCTGGAAACTCACCAGTAATCCCGACACGTTTGGTGCAATAGACAGTTGCGGAGCTGTGGAAGGCAGCTGTGCCAAGGGAGCTCCCCCGGGCCCAGGCGGCGGCACCATTATGAGCTATTGCGGTAACGCCCCCATGTTTATAGGTTTTAACAACGGCTTTGGCAAACTGCCCGGTACTGCCATCAGGAATTTTGTGAACCAGTCTGCCTGTGTGCTCAACTGCTCAGATTGTTTTGGTTTACTAAATCTCAATAAAAATAAAGAGGCAAATAATATTGCCGCAACGGCCCCCGGGCAAAACAATAAAACAAGGGGCAGCCGTCTTCCGGCCCACACAAAAGAGTCTTCCGAAAGTAAATTACCAATCACGTCCCAAAAACCTGAGCAATGAAACTACTTTTAACCATTGTTTTATCAGCGGGCATCACCGTTGCTTCCGCACAGTGGAGCGATACCAGTAATAATTTTGTGGACAGTCTGCACATGCCCGTTAGTACAGCGTTATCTTCCCAAAAAAATCCCATTGTGCTCACCAGCTATCCGGATGGCGGGTATTTTGTGATCTGGGAAGACGACCGAAACATGGCCATCACCAATACAGATATTTATGCCCAGAAATACGACAAGGCCGGTAACCGTTTATGGGCTTTGGATGGTGTGCCGGTAAGTAATGGCACTAACAGGCAGCATTATACTTTTTCTTCCAACCAGGATTACCGTAACCGCTCTTTTGCAGCCACCGACAGTGCAGGAGGATTTTATATCTGTTATTCAGACGACAGTGTATCCAACTACTATTGGGAAAGAGTAATGGTGCAGCATGTACGCAGTAATGGAAGTACGGTATTTCCAGATCCGGGTGTTATAATGGCCCGGTCCGCCGCTGCTAATTTACAGATGGCAGCACAGTTAATTCCGGATGGCAATAAAGGTTTTTTTATTTCGTATATGCAGGCTTTAGGTAATGGTTATATATATGTGTATTGCTACCGGGACGAAAATGGCACCCTGCGATATTCTGGCGGCGGCCGGATGAATGAGAACGCCCTGCAAACAAGCGCCATTGCCCCCTGCGGAATAAAAACAGATGTGATATATCCCGGAACAACGGTAAATGATTACAACATCTGGAGCGATTTGGATGGCGGATGCAATGTGATAATGGATATGAGCGGCAATAACGGTGCACAGGGCAGAATGCTTACCTACAACCGGCTTTGGAGAGCCAAAAAAGATTCAAAGTCCAAGACTTTTTTCCGCAATACTTCTGGTACCGCCTGCCCAAGAACCAGGGAATACCAGCAGGGAAGTGTGTATTTAATGTACGCCCTTAAAACAGATTACCAGAGCGTATTTTGTGGCGGTGGCAGTGGACCAGCCTATGCCTACACTAATTACCGGCTCATCTCAAATGGTTACCAGGTGATTGATAATTCGGGCTACGATTACAATTATCCCAAAGGTACTACGGTACCCACCACCGGCACCATTAATGTAACCCTGATGGCTGTAACTACCCGAAGCTATATCAATAATGCACTCACAGATTTTATTGTGAAGGGATATGTTTACCGGGATGAAAAATTTGACAGTGTGCCTTACCAGCATACCACTTACGGCAACCCGGATTTTGGCTATAATACAGCGGTGCCTTTTAAAGTGAACAAGCTGAATTTTTTCAGGGACACCCTGCTGGCAGCAGGTAATTATTATGTAGACTTTACCCTGGCAGGCGGGGGAAGCGAAACCTATGCTGCTGCCCTGATGCCCACTGTCACCGGCCGCATCCTTCGCTTGCAGCATCTTACCGTATCAAAAAAGGCCGCTGATTCTTTTGCCATTGAGTATAACAGCACCTTTCCGGGTGTAGCCAACCGGCAGGGCATAGCCATTGGCAAAGAATTGAGTACCGCGGCTAATATCAGCTATGACCAGCCACTTATAGCTGTTAGCAATAAAGGCAAAGCATTCTTTTATATCCGTGAGTATTACCGATACGCCCGGGTTAGCCCCATAGAAAGCGGGGTGCAACTGGCCTGGGGCGCCATGGGCCGGCCCGTTGGGTCCGGTTATTATAAAGGCAGTCCTTATACCGTGGAGCAACCCGTGGTAGCACTGGATTCTACCGGCAGCAGCGGTATCATTGCCTGGAAAGACAGCCGCTTTATCCCCGGCAATACCGGTGAAAATATTTACATGCGGCACCTGGACGAGCTGGATGTATTCAATTATACACCCCCGCCCAATCTGGTAAAACTGCTGCCCAATCCTTACGGGGCCAACTATACAAACCCCGCCGTATTGTTTGGCACCAGCAAACACTACAGTCCGCTGGAAGTGTACAGTCCTTATATTTCCGACGGCCTGTCACCCGTGGCAGATATTTTGGATAACAATAATTTGGGAGCTCTTAAAACCGGCCAGTTTCAAAACAGTGCTGCCATCCGCAAATACAATAGTATTCCTTATCTCAACCGCAACTACACCGTAATACCGGAAACGGATGCCACCGGCAAACAGGTAGATATGCTGCTGTATTTTACCAAAGAAGAACTGAATGCATTAAAGGCGGCAGACCCCACCATTGCTGACCCCGGCTACCTGGTAGTAATACGGCAGCCCAATACCAGCAATGGTACCCCGATAGCTTACACCCCGGTGGCCGGTGAAGAAGTGTTAACACCCATTACCTGGGATTCTGTGCCAGGTGGCTTTTTCATTAAAGTAATTGCCAACGGGCTGGGAGATTTCTTTATACAAAAAATACCCAGTGTTACTTTATGCAGTAACGCCAATACCAGTTTTACTTCCAATGTTACCGGCAGCACTTACAAATGGCAGGTAAACACCGGCGGCGCCAGTTATGTTGATATTGGTAACAATGCCAACTACAGCGGTGCCAGCACGGTTACGCTGCAGATCAGTAATACGCCTGCTACCTTTAGCGGCAACCGCTACCGCTGTGTGGTGGATAATATTAAAGTGAGCTACCCATTTTACCTGCAGGTAGGCGATTCGTGGACGGGAGCCGTAAGCAATGCCTGGGAAAATCCTGCCAATTGGGGCTGTGGCAAAGTGCCGGATGCCAACACCGATGTGGTCATCAGTTCCGGTTCGGTTACGGTTAGTTCCAATGCTGTATGCAGGAGCCTGAAAGTAAACCCTGGCGCTACCCTGAATGTTGCGGCCGGCTTTACTATTACGGTGAGTGATTAACAGGAAAAATGAAGCGGCTGTTTTTCGGCGTTAGTTATACAGGTGCCGTTAGCAGTTTTGGGTATCCATTTTTACTTTAGGTAAAGAGTTATCATTTTTTTAAGAAAAATAGATACGGCCTGCTATGCCGCTGCTGTTCAACAACATGGGCAGGCATAGGGAAAAAAGTTGCTCCTTTAACGGAATAAACGGCATGCTTTATGAACAGGTGGCTCACTATGATACAGTTTGATCAAACTCAGGAAAAATTTAAAAAGCATTTCTTTAGAAAGGAAAATATAATTGACTACCTGCTGGCAGGTGGCTCCATCATCCTTTTACAGTATTGGTTTATTTATCAGTAACAGTCCTTTTTACCAACTAACCTGTGTTACCTCCATCTTATACAGCCTGCTGAAGATTTGCGTAGCGGTTTTTTATCGGAATCGCACTCTTTTACAATTATATCTTTATGTTACCATCCAACCCTTCCATGGCAGATGTGCATAATAAAGAGCAACGCAGCTATAATATGAGCCAGCCTCACCCTGCCGTTCCTTTCCTTCAGAGAGGGATGCTACCTTTGTAATTCTATATGGCAGATGTACACACAGCTCAGCAACGACGCTTTAATATGCAGCAGATACTCAGTACCAATACCAAACCGGAACTGCTGGTGCGTAAATTTTTACATGCAAATGGTTACCGTTACAAACTGCATGATAAAAAATTGCCGGGCAAGCCAGACATTGTATTGCCAAAATACCGCACCGTAATTTTTGTACATGGCTGTTTCTGGCATGGCCACCGGAATTGCAGATATTATAAAGTGCCGCAAACCCGTACCGACTGGTGGCTGAATAAAATAAACACTAACAAAGCAAATGATGTGAAAACGTTGAAGGCGTTAAAGAAAGATGGCTGGAAAATTATTACTATTTGGGAATGTGATTTGAAACCTGCAAAAGTTGAAAGGATATTACAAAAGCTGCTTAAAAAACTTCAGCAATAAAAGTAGCATTACCTGTTTTGCTCAATAAGTTTATTGCAAATTGTTTTCAGTTCTTCATTAAAAGAAGGTAGTTCATTTTTTATTACATTCCACACAAGCTGCAGGTCGGTACCAAAATATTCATGTATCAGGCGGTTTCTCATTCCTTTTATCAGTTGCCATGGAATTTGTTTTTCCTGTTCTTTAATATCAGCAGGGATTTTTGAAACTGCTTCGCCTATTATCTGGATATTGTAGAGGCATGCTTCTATTACAAGGAAGCTGGCAGAAAATTCATCAAAAGAAAGATTGCCGGTATGCAGTTGTATGTGATCAATGCATCGCAGTATATCCTTTATGAGAAGGGAAGGTTTTCTTTCAGACATACACAATATCTTTTTCTACAAAAGGCAGGTATTCTGGCTTAATAGAACGGGTGGGAACCACATCTGTTTTTGTTCCAAACAATACTTCTATTTCTTCTGCCATCGCAACGAAGTTCAATCCCATCGGGCCGGTAATTTCAACGGCAATATCAATATCACTTTTTTCGGTGGCTTCTCCACGGGCATAACTGCCAAACACACCCAGCCTGCCCACAGGATATTTACGCTGCAGCTCCGGTTTGTGCTGCCGCAGCTTTTGCAATATGCTTTGCAGTGTGTACATACTGCAAAGTAAATATAATTTTTAGAATGTAGTTTTTTAGAGATTAACGTGACTTAAAAGCAAATATACTTTAGATGATAAAGTTTAAAATTGCTTTTTTAAAAGTGAAATCAATACCATGAAATATCATTAGCGTTGCGTTATTAGTCGAACATATTCAATTGGTTATGATTTAGTTCTTTGAAATATTGTAATTGAGTTTGCTGAAACAGTTGATTTATGGG
>JAYVLZ010000222.1:0-12391 GCA_043759175.1 Chitinophagaceae bacterium
GCCAGGTTGAGGGATGAGATGTTCAGGCTGAAGAAAGAACTGGAAACGATGAAGCAATAATTTCAAAATAAATTTAATTGTATGCATCCTTACATTCCGCATTTGTTAGATGATATTGTAAAGGCACAACGCAAAGAAACAAATCCTTTTGAACCGCCATTGCCAACGTCTTTTGAAGAAGAAATGGAAGAAATAGAAAGATGGTGTGAAGGCGAAGAACCGGAGCATACTTTTGGTTATCACTGTGGGTTGCAGCCGGAAAATTTTCCCCCACCGGAACAACTGACAATTAAAGATATTAAGCTGGTAAATAAAACATTTCAGCAAATGATGTTTACCTGGAACATCAGCATTGATTTACCAAAAAAAATGCCGCCCAAAGTGGCTTACACATTTATTGTTGACAGCCTCAATAAAAAAGTAGATATTGTAAACACCGGTTTTATTGGAATTGATTTTTGTACAGGCTATGCGCCTGATTGTAAACTTAAAGAGTATTGCCCCTGCCTTGAAATATGGAACAGTTTGCCAGATGAAAGGATGAATGATACAGATACGTCAGGCGATGAAATTCCTTTTTAATCATTACTTCAACACACAAAGTCTGTAGGGCAGATTCAACAAATCATTTTGTATATTTGATAACCAATGCAATCAGTAATTACGATAGAAAAGAAAACAGTAAAGGATTATCAGCAATTGCCTGAAGGAGCACCTTATCAATTAATAAATGGTAAATTAATAATGTCACCATCACCTAACCGCACACACCAGAAATTAATTGGTGAGATTTTCAGAATCATTGCCAATCATTTAAAGGAAAATACAAATGGTGAAGTATATATTGCACCATCAGATGTTTACCTTGATGATGAAAATGTGGTTCAGCCCGATATTTATTTTGTGTCCAACTCTAATTTATCTATTCTGACTGATACCGGAGCAGATGGTGCTCCTGACATGATCATAGAATTACTCTCACCCTCCAATGCTTATTATGATTTAAGGGCCAAGCACCAGTTGTATGAAAAATATGGGGTGAAAGAATATTTCATTGTGGACCCGGAAGATAATATGGTAATAGCCTACAAATTAAACGAAGGCAGGTACAAAGAATTATACCGGGAATATAAAAAGATTGAGTCTGAAGAATTGGGAATGACGATAAGCTGGTAAAAAATTATTTATACAATCGGACTTCCGGTTGTGATTTTAATTCAGCAACATATTTTTTATATTCCTCAAAATTATCTTTTAATGAAAAAAATATTGTGGGAACCTGATTCAAATCTTAAATATGCCGATAGATTTTAAACTTGACAAAACACAATTTGCAGCGTTGAGCTTTGATGAAGCCGATAAAGAAATCAACAATTACAAACTAAACACACCTGAAGAAAGATTAGAGATTGCAAACCGGTTAATTGCAATTGCATATAATTTCCCAATTGGTACCCCGCCACCCATGGATAAGCATTTTTTTGAAGCCAGAAATTTACAAAATGGGAAACATCTTTAACCAGGACTTCAGGGATTTTTTACAGGTACTTAATAACAATAATGTAGAATATTTGCTGGTAGGTGGCTATGCAGTTATCCTGTATGGATATTCCAGAACAACAGGCGATATGGATATTTGGGTAAACAAAACCAGTATTAATTATAAAAAAATTGTACAGGCATTTTATGAGTTTAAAATGCCTGTTTTTGATATGACAGAAGAAAATTTTTTACGGCATGCCGAATGGGATGTATTCAGGTTTGGGAGAAAACCTGTTGCAATAGATATTATGACCAAAATGGGGGGCCTGGATTTTAATAGCTGTTACCAAATGGCCCAACAATACGTTGATGATGGATTAATAATAAAATTGGTGCATTATAATGACTTGATAAAAGCAAAGCAGGCAGCAGGCAGGTTTAAGGACTTAAACGATTTAGAAAACCTATCCCGATAGAACTCAATTTTTTTCCTATCTTTCCTACCCAACAAAAAAAATCATCCCAAATGACCACCATAGCTCTCTACAACCTTAAAGGCGGCGTAGGTAAAACCGCCAGTTGTGTAAACTTTGCTTACTTAGCAGCAGTTGATGGATATAGAACCCTGCTGTGGGATATTGATCCACAAGGTTCCGCTTCTTTCTATTATAAAGCCAAAGCAAAAGTACATCCCGGTATAAAAAAACTAATTACAAAGGATGCGGAACTGGAAAGCGCTATCCTGAGCACCGATTTTGAAATGGTGGATGTAATTCCGGCTGACAGCAACTCTAAAAGTGCCGATATTATGCTGGAAGAAATGAAAGGAAACAAAAACAGGCTGAAGGGTGTATTGAAACAATTAGATAAAGAATATGATTTTGTATTTATTGATTGCCCTCCCGGTTTTAGCGCCCTGAGTGAAAATATATTTAATGCCGCAGATATTGTATTAATGCCCGTTATTCCCACTACTTTATCGGTACGCACCTATCACATGGTAAAAGATTATTTTAAAGAGAAGGATCTGGATATTAAAAAAATGATGTGCTTTTTTACCATGACAGATCTGCGTAAAAACCTGCACAACGAAATAATGGAAGAGCTATATAAAGACAAACGCTTTTTCCAAAACTATATTCCTTACCTGAGTGATGTAGAAAAAATGGGAATTCACAAGGCACCCATTATGGAGTTTGCCAACAGCAGTTATGCGGCTCAATGCTACCGGGAATTATGGACAGAGATTAAGGAAGGGGTGCTGTAAAAATTTATTTTGAACGCTTTTATACATTCTTCATCGTTGCAAACGTTCACCTAAAAAAACCCTTTTAAAGTTTTCAGGATAATAGTTTTATTTACGGTATGGGCACGCTAAACTCCCCATCCGTAATCTGCTTTGTGTTTGTGCCGGTACCATTGAAGTCGATATATTGCCCACTAAACGTTCCCACAATTCTTGTTGCTGTTTTACTTGTTACAATTACAGAAAAAGCAGGTGATGAATTACTGCTGGGTTGCCAGCCCATATTATTTTCATCCCTGTTATAGCTTGTACTGAATATAAGTCCGAATCCGTGTGGATAGGTGTTTGGCGCAATAGGAGCAAGGCTGTTCACCGTAATATCAAGATATTCACTGGAACCTGCAGCTGGTATTCCGGATATAGCAACAGTATTGACGCCTGAAAATAATTCACTTGGATCAGCCACCAGATCCACATTAAATGTTTTGGTTACACCATTTATTTTACATCTAAAATAATCTGTAGAGGGTAGCGTACCTGGCAAAAACGGTATTGTAAAATCACAATTGCTGGTGCCAAAATTTACTGAAAAAGAATTGTTGCCTGAGGCAAGCGGCGTACCGTTTCCGGTAAGCACTATACTTTGTGCTCCTGCCGACAATGTTCCCGAACCTGAAAAGGTAACTCCGTTTACCGCAGCAACTGCAATAGAATAAGAACCTGCTGTGGTAACATTTACAGGAATAGAAATTGTATTAGAAGAATTTAAAGCATTGCCCTGTGTATAAGTACCTGCCTGGGTTGCACTGGTACAATCTAATGTTCCTGCTGCAGCGGGGCTGGCAGCCACGGTGGTTACTGTAAAAGTACAAGTGTTTGTACCGCTGGTTACGGTATAAGTAAAGTCTCCATCGGCTGCCGGGGTGCCAGCTCCTTGTAACGTTACTGTTTGGCTGCCGGTGCTGGTGAAGTTTCCTGATGTTGAAAAAGTAATTCCATTTACTGCATCTGTGGTGATTGCATAAGATCCGGCGCTTGATACATCTACATTAAATACCACTGTATTACCGGCCACAAGGGCTGAACCAGCCGTATAAGTGCCTGCTACACTAAATCCTGTACAGGCTGCAGGAGAACCACCAAGGGAAAAAACAGCGGCTCCGTTGGTGGAACCGGCAACCGTTACAGAAAAAGAACAGCCACTGGTGCCTAACGTGAAAGTAAATGTACCTGCATCGGTTGGGGTGCCAGTTCCCGTAAGTGTAATGGTTTGTGAGCCCACAGCAGTAAAAGCTCCTGCTCCGTTAAATACAATTCCGTTGGCAGAAGAACTGGACATAATGTAAGTACCAATACTGTCAACCTCTACTTGTAGTGTTATCGTATTTGCAGCCGATAATATAGTTCCGGCTGTGTAAGTGCCACTTACTGCAGCATTTGTACAGGCGCCTGTACCACCATCCAAAGTATATATGGCATTACCGCCTACGGTGCCTCCGCCAGTTGCTGCACCTCCATTTTCAACACTGTATTCTTTTTCGCAGGAGTAAAAGAAAAAGACAGTAGCCAGGAATAAAATTACGGATTGAAATTTCATACATTAAATTATTTGAAGGCTTGCAAAGCCGTGTGTAAGGCAAAGATATAAATATAAGCCATTGAATTTTTATCTGGAGCAATTATTGATAACTGATAAAAAAGCAGTAAAAGAATTTTTTATTTATATACTTCTTCACGACCAACACTCATACTTCAAATCTGATTTCAATTAATAAATATACACAGAACAGGTTTTATTGTCAGTTGAAAAAAAATTATAGGTCTACAGATATCTGAAAAGGACATCCATTATTGGGGGGGATAAAATTAAAAACACCATCAACAAGCGGAGTACCTGTTCCTGTAAGAGTAACCACCTGGTATCCCATTGTTTCAAGATTGCCAGAGCCCGTAAATGCAAATCCATTCACCACAGGAGTTACAATTGAATACGTACCGGTAATAACTACATTCACATCTATTTTTATCATGTTAGCACTGGTTAATGGAACACCTGCAGTATAGGTTCCTCCCCGGCTGATATTAGTGCAGTTACCTGGAGCACCATCATAAGTAAACACCGCAGAGCCTGGCGGTCTGTCAGCTACATCAATAGAAAACGTACAACCACTGGTGCCAATAGTAAAATTAGCATCACCTGTAGCAACCGGTATTCCGCTGCCAGATAATTTTATAATTTCTAAACCCGTTTGAGCGAAAATGCCGCTGGCTGAGAATGAAATACCATTATTTGTATTTGTAGAAACTGAATAGGAACCAACGGAATCAACAATTACTGTAATTTCAATTGTATTTTCAGCAGTTAATAAAGTACCAGCTGTATAAGTCCCATTTATCAATGTATTTGTGCAATTACCCGTTTGATCTGCTAAAGAAAAACTGGCTAAAGTATTAGTTGGTACACTTGAACTATTTTCATAACTGTACTCTTTTTGGCAGGAGGGTATAAATAAAAAAATCGATATGGTGTAAATTAAAAGCTTTATTTGTTTTCTCATAAACAGAAAATTTTATAAGCTGATTTTTTGTAGAATTCAAAATTATATTAATTTTCAAACTAATGTCGACCTTTGTTTTTTGGAGTGCATTTCAAATTCGCTGGCTGGTGAAGGCAATAATCACTAGGAGTGTTCTGTGGCCGGTCGTCACTCCCAGCACAGTTGTGAAATGATACTAATTTAAAATGCACGGTTTAAAAAATTCCATTTCTAAAAAGATTAAATATCATTTATGGACAGACATCTTACTTCCTGGTTTAGCCCGTCTTTGCAAAGAGATATGCCGGTGGCAGTATATGGCCACTATGGCAAAGCTTTGTTATTAGTACCTACCGCTGCTGCAGACTATTTAGAATATGAACGTTTCCAGATGATTGATGCCCTGGCACCGCTGATTGAAGCCGGTAAAATAAAAGTGTTTTCTGTAAACAGCATGAACAATGAAAGCTGGATGAATAATGAAATGGCTGGTGAACACAAAGCCATCCGGCACAACCAGTTTAATGAATACATTTACAATGAAGTGATTCCTTTTATAAAAGACAATACTTCCTGGAATACACACATTATTATTGCTGGCGCCTCTTTTGGTGCATTGCACAGTATGAATCTTTTTTTGAAACGTCCTGACCTGCTCAATGGAGTAATTGCTATGAGCGGCGTGTACAACCTGATGGAATATACCAAAGGTTATTATGATGAGCAGGTGTATTATAATTCTCCGGCGCATTATGTTCCCAATCTTACCGATCATAATATACTGGAGCAAATACGCAGCAGCAATAACATTCATATCCTTACTGGCTCCGGCCCTTATGAAGCGCCGGATGCTGCAAGGGATTTTGCAAATTTGTTATACAATAAAGGCATTAACTATGAGTTAAGTGTGTGGGGAGAAGAATGGAAACACGACTGGCCCACCTGGCGGGAAATGCTGCCATTGTTTGTGGATACGAGGCTTTAGCTAAGAGGTTATCCTTCGACATAGCTCAGGAGAGAAAGAGGCAAAAGAGATAAAAGGCACAGGGATTTTTTCTTTGCGCCTTTTTGTTTTTATAACCCCATGCTTATGGGTTTGTTTTCTTTGTTTCATTGAATGAAAACTTTACTTTTACCGCATGCAAAAAAAATTATTTTTATTAGATGCCTATGCCCTTGTTTTCAGGGCTTATTATGCGTTGATAAGGAATCCACGGATCACCAGTAAGGGAAGAAATACCAATGCACAGTTTGGGTTTACTAATACATTGGTGGATTTGATCAACAATCAAAAACCTACCCACATGGCTGTATGTTTTGATACGCATGCGCCAACAGAACGCCATACTGATTTTGCAGATTATAAAGCCAATCGCCAGGAAACACCGGAAGATATTTCTTCAGCAGTGCCGGATATAAAAAGAATTATTGAAGCGCTGAATATACCGGTGGTGGCCATTGATGGTTACGAAGCAGACGATGTGATTGGCGCTCTGGCAAAGCAGGCGGAGCTGGCAGGTTACACAGTTTTTATGGTGACCCCTGATAAAGATTATGGTCAGTTGGTTTCTGAAAATATAAAAATATATAAGCCACCTTACCAGGGCGGAACAATTGAAATACAGGGTCCAAAAGAAGTATGTGAAAAATGGGGCATCAGCAATGTAAGTCAGGTAATAGATATACTGGGCCTGATGGGTGATGCGGTAGATAATATTCCCGGTATAAAAGGAGTGGGAGAAAAAACGGCTGCCAGGTTACTGGCAGAATATGCAACATTAGAAAATATTTTAGCAAATGCAGACAACATAAAAGGCTCCATAGGAGAAAAAATAAGAGGTGGTAAAGAAGCTGCTATTATGAGTAAAAAATTGGCCACCATTATTACCGATATACCGGCAGCTGTATTTCATGAAGAAGATTTCAGGATAAAGGAAATGAACAAGGAAGCACTGAAAGAAGTGTTTGCAGAACTGGAATTCAGGGCGCTTACAAAACGGTTACTGGGAGAAGAAGCCGGAGCACCTGCTGACCAATGGAGCCCGAAGACGGATGATGGGCAGATCGTGACAGGCAATCAAAAGGCTAAAGCAAAAGCTAACACCAATCAGTTAGATTTATTCGGAAATATTATCGCAACACAAAAAGATACCCCAACCCCGTCGGCGGTTGAAACCCCCGACGGCGGTTCAGAAGAAAATTTTCTGGCGCCGGAGAAGAACATCCACAATACTCCCCACAATTATATTTTATTAAATAATGAAACAAATATTCAGCAATTCATTAACACAGCAAGTGAGCAAACAGAAATCTGTTTTGATTCAGAAACCACCGGGCTGGATGCCAATGAGGCAGAACTGGTAGGCTTAAGTTTTGCTTTCAAAGAAGGCGAAGCATATTATGTGCCCTGCCCTGCTGATAGAGAAAGTTGTATCACACTGCTGAAAAAATTTCAAATTCTATTTGATGATGTAACAAAAGTATGGGTGGGTCAGAATGTTAAGTATGATATGCTGATGCTGAAATGGTATGGCTTTGAACTGAAAGGAAATATTTTTGACACCATGCTGGCGCATTATGTAATAGAACCTGACGGAAAAAGAAATATGGATGCATTGAGTGCAAAGTATTTGGGTTATGAACCAGTCCACATAGAAGAACTCATTGGCAAAAAAGGAAAGGGTCAGGGTAATATGAGAGATGTGGAAGTAGAAAAAATTAAAGACTACGCAGCAGAAGATGCAGACATAACCCTGCGGTTAAAAAATATTCTTTTACCACAGTTAAAAACAAAAGCCGTAGAAAAAGTTTTTTATGAAGTAGAGAACCCATTGGTGAAAGTGTTGACCGATATGGAGTTTGAGGGTATCCGCATTGATGAATCTTTTTTGAAGGATTACAGCAAACAACTGGAAACAGACGCAAAGAAAAGTGAAGAGCTGGTGTATGAACAGGCAGGCGTAAGGTTCAATCTTGCAAGTCCTAAACAATTGGGAGAAGTATTATTTGATAAACTAAAATTAGACCCCAAAGCAAAAAAAACAAAGACAGGACAATATGCAACTGGAGAAGATGTACTGGCAAAACTGGCGGTTAGCAATAAAATCTGTGACGATATTTTGGCCTTCCGTGAGCTGACCAAGCTCAAGAATACTTATGTAGATGCATTGCCCGAAATGGTCAATAAAAAAACCGGCAGGGTACACACATCTTATGCACAGGCGGTAGCTGTTACCGGCAGGCTAAGCAGTATTGATCCGAATCTGCAAAATATTCCTGTGCGTACAGAAAGAGGAAGAGAAATAAGAAAAGCATTTATACCCAGGAACGAAGAATTTGTTTTAATGTCTGCGGATTATTCTCAAATAGAATTACGAATAGTAGCCGCCATCAGTGGCGATATAAATATGTGTGAGGCATTTAAAACAGGAAAAGATATTCATACTGCCACCGCCGCCAAAGTATTTAATGTGGAAGAATCTGCTGTTACTAAAGAGATGCGTTACAAAGCCAAAAGTGTAAACTTCGGCATCATTTACGGGCAGGGAGCGTTTGGTTTGGCAGAAAATTTAGGCATCTCCAGAACAGAAGCAAAAGAGATCATTGACAACTACAAAAAGCAATTCCCCAACATTCAAAAGTATATGGACGACACCATCAATTTTGCTAAGGAACATGGTTATGTGGAAACACTGATGGGCCGCAAACGCTGGTTGAAAGATATTAATTCCGCCAACTTCACCGTACGTGGTTTTGCAGAACGCAATGCCATCAATTCACCCATACAGGGCAGTGCAGCAGACATGATCAAACTGGCGATGATAAAAATTCATGCAGCTTTTAAACAACATCAGTTCAAATCAAAAATGCTGCTGCAGGTTCATGATGAATTGGTATTTGATGCACACAAAGATGAAGTGGAAATAATTAAACCAGTGATATTGGAATGTATGCAAACCGCACTGGTACTGCCAAATGATGTACCAACCAATGCAGAAGTAGGACAGGGAGAAAACTGGTTAGCGGCACATTAACGGGTGGGTCACCTCTTAGGTGGCTCACCCTGCGAAAAAGAAATTAGTTAGAAAAAATTTTACATAATATTCATGGTGAGCCACCCAGGGGGTGACCCACCAGCTAAAAATTTATTATGCCCACACCTGAAGAACTTAAAGCTCCTTTCACTTCAAACTGCTTTTATCATATGGTATGTAAAAGTATTGATGGGTTACCACTTTTTCATGAGCCAAAAGATTATACAGTTTTTTTAGAACGGTTTAAAAAATTTAATCAGGGATTTATGGATGTATGGGCTTATTGTTTGTTGCTTAATCATACTCATTACATAATTAAAGTAAAACCTGCCGACTCTATAGAATCATATATTTCGCAGTTGCTTCCTGAAAACAAAACCAAAGCAATGGTATCATTCCTTACAGATACAACGAATGAGTTTTTGAAAGATGCAGTTATTGAAAGACAAATGAACAGCTTTCTTGTATCCTATGCTAATTATATAAACAATAAGTATCATCGCAAAGGAGGTATTTTTCAGAAACCTTTTAAAAGAATACAGATCAGTGGCGATAGCCATTTACAACAGGCTGTTGTATATGTTCATGCCAATGCTCAAAAGCATGGCATTGTGAATGACTTTAAAGCGTATGGATATTCTTCTTACATGATATAAGCAATAATTACACAGATTCAAAAGACGTGATTGATTTTTTTGGAGGAATTGATAAGTATGTGCAGGTGCATAATGATCAGGTAGCTTATTTTTACAGCAAGGGCTGGCCTTCTTCAAAATTAGAATAATTCTAAAATTTATCAGGGTGAGCCATCCGCTAACCAGCGGATGACCCACCCAAACACTATGGTAATTCTCATACAATGTAAAGATCGTGTTGGACTGGTTGCTGATATCTCCACAGTAATTGCAAATCAGCAAGTCAATATCATTTCTATGAGGGAACATGTGGATACAGTTGACAACAGGTTTTTTGTGCGGATTGAAGTAGCTGGTTTTTATGCACCATCGCCGATTGAACAGCAACTAAAAAATATTTTACCGGATGATGCAGAGATCACTGTTAGTCCATCACCAGAGAAAAAGATAGTGGTATTGGTAACGAAGGAATACCATTGCCTGGGAGATATTCTCATCCGCAATCATTTTAAAACATTGGGTGCTTCGGTAGAATGTGTAATCGGCAATCATGAGACGCTGCAGGATGTATGCACCCGTTTTGATGTGCCGTTTCATTTTATTTCTCATGAAGAAAAAACAAAGGAACAATTTGAAACAGCATTGCTGAATACAATTGCAAATTATCAGGCAGACTATTTAGTACTGGCAAAATTTATGCGGATACTCTCGCCTGCATTTATAGAAAAGTTCACTCACTCCATCATTAATATTCATCACTCTTTTTTGCCGGCATTCGCCGGTGCAAGTCCCTACCGGCAGGCGTATGAACGGGGCGTAAAATTAATTGGAGCCACGGCCCATTTTGTAACCAACGACCTGGATGAAGGCCCCATCATTGCCCAGCAAATTATTCCAGTAAATCATTCTTTTACTGCACCGGATATGGTACGTGCCGGTAAAGAAATTGAAACTGCAGTACTGGCTAAAGCACTGCAGTTAGTATTTGAAGAGCGGGTGCTGATCTATAAAAACAAAACCATTGTGTTTGAATGATTATGGGTGAGTCACCCCCTGGGTGGCCCACCCAGGCAGGCATGATCCATAGCAACAGGGTGAGCCACCTAAGAGGTGAGCCACCCAAGCCAACAGAGTGAGTCACCTCTTAGGTGGCTCACTCAGCGGAATAACTTACCCGGCCAGCTCTCCAAAAGCTCCATTGTTGTAATCATTAAATGCCTGCACTATTTCTTCCTGTGTATTCATTACAAAAGGCCCGTGAGAAGCAATGGGTTCCCTGATCGGTTCGCCGCTTAATATTAAAACAATGCTGTTTTCTAATGCTTCAACAGTAAAATCTTCTCCTTTATTTTCAAACAATACAAAATGATCTGCTGCTGCTGTTTGCGTATCATTTATTTTAATGCTTCCTTCAATTACTAATAAAGAAGTATTATAATGAGATGGGAAACTAAAACTTTCTTTCGTACCCTTGTTCAATTTTGCATTCAACAAATGTACCGGGGTAAAAGTAGAAGCTGCACCTTTTACATTTTTGTACTGGCCTGCAATTACTTCTATTATACCGCCCTCATCAGGAATTTGATATTTACTGATCTGATCATTGGTAAGTCCCTGGTATTTGGGTTGGCTCATTTTGTATTTGGCGGGCAGGTTTACCCACAACTGCACCATCTGAAATTTACCGCCTTTCTTACTAAAGTTTTCTTCATGATATTCTTTGTGCAAAATACCAGATGCAGCTGTCATCCATTGCACGTCGCCCTCACCAATTACACCACTGTTGCCGCTGCTGTCCTGGTGCGCCACTTTGCCTTTGTAAGCAATGGTAACGGTTTCAAAACCCCTGTGCGGATGAACACCCACGCCCCTTGGTTTATCAGTTGGAGGAAAGTAAAATGGTGAATTGTAATCCATCATAATAAACGGATCCATTCTTTGCATGCCCAGGTTAGCATTGCCCGGGATAAAATTATGCACCCGGAAGCCATCACCTACATAGTGTGTTTGACCGGGAGCCTGTATGAGTTCAATATTTTTTGTTGCCATAAATTGTAATTTTTTATTGTACAAATTTAAGCTATACCTAAGCGCCGTTCCATTGAACTATGTTAAGAAAAGACGGATGCTTTAAACAGAAAGCAAACTGGTATTGTATAACTATATATCAAGGTCAACCCACACTGCTGCATGGTCTGAAGCTGCATTTGCCGGAGAGGTAACTGTATCAAATCTTTTTTCTGCGCCATTGGTCAAATCATTTAAGGCAAACATTCCTCTCCGCTCCACTCCGGCATCTTTAAACAGATTACTTAATGGTTTGCTCACCAGTATAAAATCGATCTGCGTTTTTTTCTTATAGAAATAGGTATATCTTTTTTCACTGTCGTTTCCAAATTTTAGGTGGAGTACATCTGTAAGGTTTGCGGTATTCAATAATTGTTGAAGGGGTTTTGA
>JAYVLZ010000223.1:0-15942 GCA_043759175.1 Chitinophagaceae bacterium
AAGATGACTAATAAAGCACTAAACAAAAAAATAGACGCTTTCAAAACTGTAGATAAGTTAAAGGAAGCAGATATTTATCCGTTTTTCAGGCCCTTACAATCTGATCAGGACACAGAAGTTATTATTGGCTCTCAACGGATTTTGATGTTTGGCTCTAATAGTTATCTGGGGCTTACTACACATCCTGAAGTAAAAGAAGCTGCAAAAAAAGCAATTGATAAATACGGCAGTGGTTGTGCAGGTTCAAGATTTTTGAATGGTACACTGGATCTTCATATTGAGCTGGAAGAAGCATTGGCCCAGTTTGTGGGTAAAGAAGCTGCATTGGTTTTCAGTACCGGCTACCAGGTAAACCTGGGTGTTATTTCTGCATTGGCTGGCCGCAATGATTATTTATTTTTAGATGAATGGGATCATGCCTGTATTATTGATGGAGGCAGGTTGTCTTTTTCAAAAATGTATAAGTATGGTCATTCTGATATGGTTCACCTTGAAAAATTACTATCAAATGCACCAATGGATGCTTTTAAACTAATTGCTACAGACGGCGTATTTAGTATGGAAGGCGACATAGCCAAGCTGGACGAAATTGCAAATCTTGCTAAAAAATATAATGCATCTGTTTTTGTAGATGATGCTCATTCCCTTGGAGTATTAGGCCCTGCCGGCCAGGGTACATCAGCTCATTTTAATATTACACATAAGGTAGATCTCATTATGGGAACGTTTAGCAAATCGCTGGCTTCAATAGGCGGATTTATCGCTGCCGATAAAAAGGTGGTTGAGTATTTGAAACATCATGCCCGGTCGTTAATGTTTAGCGCCAGTATTTCCCCTGCCGCTACTGCAAGCGCTTTAGCTGCTTTAAAAGTATTGAAGAATGAACCGGAACGTTTGGAGAAATTATGGCAAAATACCAATTATACTTTGGAAGCATTTAAAGATGCAGGCTTTGATGTTGGCCCTACAGAATCTCCCATCATACCTATTTATGTAAGAGACAACGAAAAAACATTTTTGATGGCTAAAATGCTGATGGATGAAGGGGTTTTTGTAAACCCCGTGGTGTCACCTGCAGTAAGCAGTGAGTCATCCATGATACGTTTTTCTTTAATGGCCACTCACTCATTTAAACAAATTGATTACGCAGTAGAAAAATTAAAAAAAGTAGCATATAAATTAAAAATACCGCAATTAAATACGGTTAAGGTATGAGGCAAATAAAGCAGGTAGCATCAAAGAAGGACTTGGCCGCTTTTATAGATTTTCCACATAAATTGTTTGAAGGAGATGTTAATTATGTGCCGGAATTGCACATAGCACAACGGGACTTATTGTCTCCGGGTAAACATCCGTTTCATGAACATTCAGAACTGCAGCTTTTTCTTATTTATGAAGACAATATTATAAAGGGAAGAATTGCTGCGATTATTAATAACAACCACAATAGTTTTAAAAATAAGAAGGATGGTTTTTTTGGTTTTTTTGATGTGATCAATAACCAGGAAATTGCCGGACAATTACTGAGCGAAGCAGCAAAATGGTTAAAAAGTAAAGGCGCTCAGACTATGATCGGACCGGTGAATCCTTCTACCAACGAGCCTTGCGGTTTATTAGTGGAAGGCTTTGATCAGCCACCTGTGGCTATGATGACTTATAACAAACCTTACTATGCAGCATTGTTAGCGCATGAAGGGTTTGCTAAACAGGTTGATCTGCTGGCTTATCACTTAAGTACTGCTACCGTGGATAAGCGGACACTTCAATTGAAGGAAACATTGCTGAAGCGTTTGAAGAATAATGATATTACCATCCGTAATATCAACATGAGGGATTTTAAAAATGAAGTGGATCGGCTATTGAGTGTTTATAATGACGCCTGGGCAGAAAATACCGGTTTTGTTCCCATGACCACGGCGGAATTTAAATACCTGGCGAAAGATCTAAAGATGATATTGGATAAAGATTTTTGCCTGATTGCAGAACATAAAGGAAAAGTGATTGGATTTGCATTGGCAATACCAGACATCAACCAGATACTAATTAAAATAAAAAGGGGAAGATTATTTCCAACAGGAATTTTCAAATTGTTGCTTGGTTTAAAGAAAGTAAATTATGTAAGAGTACTGGCCCTCGGGGTAACACCGCCTTACAGAAAAGCTGGAATTGAAGCATGTTTTTACTCCGAAATAATTGAAAAGGCTGCAGCAAAAAAAATGACTGGTGGAGAAGCGTCATGGATACTGGAGAATAATGAGCTGATGAATAATGGTTTGAAAAAACTGAATGCTGCTGTGTATAAACGATACCGGATTTTTGAAAAAGCATTATGAAAGAAAAAGTATTGATAACAGGGGCGAGTGGTTTTTTAGGCTTTCATCTCATTAATGCTGCCATTGAAAATAATCTGGATGTATATGCTGCTGTAAGAGGCAAAAGCAATATTAAACACCTCCAGGAATTACCAATCCAATTTGTAGAACTGGATTTTAGTGATACCAAAGGATTGAACAATATTTTTTCTGAAAACAATTTTGATTACGTTATACATGCCGCCGGTACCACCAAAGCCAACACACAAAAGGAGTATGACCTGGTAAATGATCAGTATACACAAAACCTGGCTTTGGCTGCAGAAAAGAATAAAGAACAGGTTAAACGTTTTGTTTTTATAAGCAGTTTGGCAGCAACAGGCCCGCTGAAAACTGGTGAAGGAAAAATAACAGAAGGCAAAACTCCCAACCCTGTTACCGCTTATGGAAAAAGTAAACTCAAGGCAGAAAAAAACCTGGAAAAGGTGGACCTTCCCACCACGATACTGAGGCCTACAGCTATTTATGGGCCGAGAGAAAAAAGTATTTTTATTCTTAATCAATATCTCAAACAGGGGTTTGAACCATATATAGGGAGAAAGTCTCAAAAGCTAAGTTTTGTGTATGGAAAGGATGTGGCTGATCTGGCAGTAAAAGCGCTGGCAAATGAAAATGCAAATGGCATTTACAATATATCAGATGGTAATGAATACAGCCGGTATGACTATGCTGTTATTGTAAAAAAATTACTGGGTAAAAAAACATTAAAGTTGCACTTACCCGTCAGCGTTGTAAAAGCGATTTTGTTTGTTGCAGAAAAGTTTAGCAGATCGCTCAATAAAGTGCCGGCAGTGAGTAATGAAAAATTAAATGAACTGATAGCGGAGAACTGGATATGTGATATCGAAAAAGCAAAAAAGGAATTAGGTTTTTTACCGCTGTTTGATTTAGAGAAAGGACTTACAGCATCTATCGAATGGTACAAAAAAAATAGCTGGCTTTAAGAATTTAAACAATCGTAATTATCATAAATTTTTTAATCAAAAATAAAAAGCGATGGAACAGAAAATTAGAGCCGCCAAAGGAAAACTCGGTATACTGGTACCGGGTATGGGAGCGGTAGCCACTACTTTTATAGCAGGAGTGGAAGCAGTGAAAAAAGGAATAGCACAACCTATTGGCTCATTAACGCAGATGGGTAATATCCGTATTGGAAAAAGAACTGAAAACAAAAATCCAAAAATAAAAGAGTTTGTACCATTAGCAGATCTGAACGATATCGTTTTTGGAGGCTGGGATATTTACGAAGACAATGTATATGAAGCTGCAATAAAAGCTAAAGTGCTGGAAGTTTCTTTACTGCAGGCTGTTAAGCCTGAACTAGAAGCTATCAAGCCCATGAAAGCGGTATTTGATAAATCTTATGTTGCCAACCTGGATGGAATTAACGTGAAGAAAGCTGCCACCAAGTATGATTTGGCAATGGCATTGATAGCCGACATTGAAAACTTTAAGATCAGTAATGATTGTGACCGTGTGGTAATGGTATGGTGTGGCAGTACCGAAAAATATATTGAGCAGTCAGATATTCATATGACCACCGAAGCTTTTGAGCAGGCGCTGGTTAATAATGATGACCGCATTGCACCAAGTATGATCTATGCTTATGCAGCTATTAAATCTGGTGTGCCTTTTGCGAACGGTGCCCCTAATCTTACCTGCGATATTCCTGCTTTGCTGGATCTTTCAAGAGAAACTGAAACACCCATTGGCGGAAAGGATTTCAAAACAGGACAAACCTTAATGAAAACAATCCTTGCTCCCGGTTTGCATGCAAGGGCATTGGGTGTAAGGGGATGGTTTTCCACCAATATCCTTGGTAACAGGGACGGTTATGTGCTGGATAATCCGGAGAACTTTAAAACAAAAGAAGTATCTAAACTCAGTGTGCTGGATGAGATATTTAAACCAGAATTGAATCCGGAATTATACGGAGAGTTATATCATAAAGTAAGAATCAATTATTATCCTCCTCACGGTGATAATAAAGAAAGCTGGGATAACATTGACATCTTTGGATGGCTGGGTTACTCCATGCAGATCAAAATAAATTTCCTTTGCAGGGACTCCATATTAGCGGCTCCCATTGTACTGGATCTTGCTTTGTTACTTGACCTGGCAAAACGTGCTGAAATGAGCGGTATACAGGAGTGGTTATCGTTTTATTTTAAATCTCCGCAAACATTACCTGGACTGGCTCCTGAGCATGATATATTTAAACAGTTAATTAAAATGCAAAATACCTTGCGTCATATGATGGGAGAAGATCTGATTACACATCTGGGTCTTGATTATTACCAGGACCTGGTGGAAGCAATGTGATGAATTGGCATAAACAAATAGCATCTGTTTTCGGCATCGGATATATAAAAGGTGGCGGAACGGTTGCAGCAATATTGTACTGTATTATTTGGTTTTTGTTACCTGCCGGTTATATAGATTCTTTCTGGCAGGCAGCAGTTGCCTTATTGATAATTTTTATTGGAACCTGGAGTGCTGAACAGGTTGAAAAAGATTGGGGCAAAGACAGTAGTAAAGTGGTGATGGATGAAGTGGCTGGTATGGCAATTACTTTGTTGTATGCGCCGCATAATTTGTTGTATTTGTGTATTGGTTTAATAGGGTTCAGGTTTTTTGATATACTCAAACCATTTGGTATTAAAAATTTAGAAAAGATACCGGGTGGAATGGGGGTGATGGCAGATGATATATTGTCTGGGGTGTATGCTTTTATTGTGGTGAGGATTGTGATAATATGCCAGACAAATTATTTTAGTTAAGCAGGCATACAATGAAACAATTTATAAAAGCCAATATAGCTTCTCTTATATCCAGTTTTTGCGATTTCTTAATTACAATAGTAATAACAGAGGTTTTTCACTACAACCCTTTTTGGGCAAGTATTATGGGTACTGTTTCAGGAGGGATCATCAATTTTATTATAGGCAGGTACTGGGTTTTTGAAGTTCACCATTTAAATATTTATCACCAAAGCAGAAGGTATTTTACTATCTGGGCTGGTAATTTATTTTTAAATGCACTGGGTATGTATATCCTTTTAAAATTGGTTGGTCTTAACTATATCCTGGCCAAGGTAATTATCTCGGTAATAGTAGCAGTGGGATATAACTATCCACTACAAAAAAAATATGTTTTTAAAAATAATTAAATAAAAAATGAGCAGAAGAAAAGTAAATAAAAGTGGTTTGCTTTTGTTTACGCTGATGATAAGTTTTTGGGGTTTGCAGGCGCAAACTGTTGTAAAAGGTTTTGTAAGAGATGCTATTACAAAACAAGGTATGTCTTTTGTATCCGTAGTTTTTAAGGATGGTAAAGGAGTAACAACAGGAGACGACGGGAGCTATTCCATTGAAACAAAAAATCCAAAATACAATACCCTTATATTTTCTTACGTCGGTTATGTAAAGGTGATCAAAAGAATAACTCCCGAAACAGAGCAAAACCTGGATATAGAACTTGAAATGACTTCCTCTTTAAAAGAGGTGGTGGTAAGAAGGGGAAGGGGACGATACCGTAACAAAAATAATCCTGCTGTGGAGCTCATTGACAGGGTATTGGAGAACAAAGAAAAAAACAGGGTAAAAAGTTATGATTACGTACAGTACCAGCAATATGAAAAGTTAGCCTTATCCTTAGCAAACAAACCGGAAAAAATAGCAAGGAACAGGATTTTTAAAAATTACAAATTCATACTGGAGAACGTAGATACCAGTTCGGTAGAAGGGAAATCACTTTTGCCAATTTACATTGAGGAAAAATTAACCAATAAGTATTACCGTAAAAATCCACTCGCTGAAAAGAAATATTTGCTGGGAGAAAAGAAAGTAAATTACGGAGAGTTTTTAGATAATGCAGGTATCAGCAGTTATCTCCAATCGTTATACGCTGAAATTGATATTTACAACAATAACATCGCCCTGCTGAACCAGCAGTTTTTAAGCCCCATTGCGGATATGGGCCCTGCTTTTTACCGTTACTATATCAGGGATACCACCGTGGTGGACAGTATCAAATTAATACGCCTGTACTTTACCCCTAAAAATCCTAACGACCTGCTTTTCAGGGGCACCATGTTTGTAACGCTGGATGGTAATTATTCTATCCAGAAAATTGATATGACCATCAGTAAAAAAGCCAACCTTAACTGGACAAGGGAATTAAAAATTAAACAGGATTTTGAAAAAGGTTTTGATGGAAGGTACCATGTGATCAAAAGCGATATGCTTACGGAGTTTGCGCTGATCAACAGTTCCTCGGGGAGTATGTTTGGAGAAAGAGTAGTGTCTTTCAAAAACTTTCTGATTAATGTACCGGCGGCAGACAGCATTTATAAAGGAAAAGATCTGGTTGATCTTTCAGGTACCGCAGAAAGTTTATCTGACAGTTTTTGGGTAAGCCAGCGTCATCAACCGCTCTCCAATGTAGAAGCCAAAGCCTATTATAATATTGACAGCCTGAAAAATCTAAAATCATTTAAAAATTTAATGACCGTTGCCACGGCACTTTTTTCGGGGTATATTGTATTGAATAAATATGAGATTGGTAATGCCAACACCTTTTACAGTTTTAACCCGGTAGAGGGTTTCAGGCTTCGTTTTGGTGGAAGGACCACCCCTAAGTTCAGCCGCAGATTTTATACAGAACAGTATTTGGCTTATGGATTTAAAGATCAGCAATATAAATATGCCTTTAATGCTACCTATTCTTTTAATGGAAAATCTATCTATGAATTTCCGCTTCATTATTTTAAAGCAGGTTACCAGTATGACATGAAGATTCCCGGACAGGAATTGCAATTTGTTCAGGAAGATAATTTTCTGCTTTCTTTCAAACGGGGCAATAATGATAAGTGGACCTACAATAAAATATTTAAAACTGATTATGTAAGGGAATTTGGAAAGAATATTTCCTTATCACTTGGCTTTAAAAATCTAAGGCAAACACCAGCTGGTGCTATTACCTATGAAAAGCCGGGTACACCCGCTACCATTATAAATAAACTAACCACTACTGAACTGTCGGCAGAAATCAGGTGGGCACCCAATGAACAGTTTTACCAGGGTAAAAATTTTCGTATCCCAATCATTAATAAATATCCTATTTTCAAACTACGGTCAATTTTTGGCGTAAAAGGATTGGTTGGTGGTGAATACAATTATGTAAATCTGAACTTTTATTCAGAGAAGCGGTTTTACATGTCGCAACTGGGTTATACAGATGTAACAGTGGAAGGAGGCTATATTTTCGGAAAAGTGCCTTTTCCTTTACTTACCATACACCGGGCAAACCAGTCTTACGGTTACCAGTTAAACGCTTATAACCTGATGAATTTTTTAGAGTTTTTAAGTGACCGGTATGCAGCAGCAAATTTTGATGTGCATTTCAATGGATTTTTCTTAAACAAAATACCTTTAATAAGAAAGCTGAAACTAAGGGAAGTGGGTAGTTTAAAATTATTATATGGAAGCTTAAGGGATAACAATAACCCGAACAATAACCCGGATGTTTTTAATTTTCCAAAAGATTCTGTTTCGGGTACACCGTCTACTTTTACATTAAAAAATGGCCCTTATATTGAAATGAGTGTTGGCCTCGGCAATATATTTAAAATAATGAGATTGGATGTAGTAAAGCGGCTTACTTATCTTGACAATCCTGATGTGACCACCTGGGGGTTAAGGGTAAGGTTTAAATTTGATTTCTAAAATTAATGATTGAATGGCACAAGAATTATTGAGAGACCGTTTACAAAAATTAATTTATGTAGTGATCAACCCTGTTGTAAAGGGCTTCATTAAAATAGGATTTACACCTAATATTGTGACTATTACCGGCCTGTTACTAAACATAGGGGTTGCCATTGTTTTTATTATTGGTGCGGAAGAAGGTAATCGTGGAGAGTTGTCGTACGTAGGATGGGCTGGTGTACTGATACTGGTGGCAGGTTTGTTTGATATGCTGGATGGCCAGGTGGCACGCCTGGGAAATATGAGTTCAAAATTTGGGGCCTTATTCGATTCTGTGATTGACAGGTATAGTGAACTCATCATGTTCTTAGGGATATGTTATTACCTCATATCACATCATTATTTTTTAAGTTCCTTATTTGCTTTCATTGCCATGATTGGCTCCATGATGGTAAGCTATACCAGGGCAAGAAGCGAAGGATTGGGAATTGAAAATAAAGGTGGCATTATGCAACGGCCGGAAAGAGTAGTGCTCACTGGTCTGTCAGCTATTGCCTGCGGAGTAGCCGGTCATTATATAGGAGGTAATTATAAATATTTTGTTCCATTTTTCAGGTATCATATTTTTGAAACCATGACCATATTTACGTTACCTATTGCTATCATGGCCGTGCTTACGAATATTACCGCTTTGAAAAGATTATTTCATGCAAAAAAAGAATTGGAGGGGAAATAAGCAGCAGTTATGGAACTTAGGAATGTTGTTATTTTAATAATAATTGTATTTATATCAGTAATCACTGTAAATGCACAGCCTGCAGGTTTCCCCAATCCGCCGTTAACACCCAATCACCTGTTTTACCTGCAGCGTACACCTAATAAAAATACCATTATGTGTGAGTTGAATTACCAAAGCGGGAAACTGGTGGATGATGAGCCTGTACACGTTTACTGGCTGCGATATACAGAGCAGGGACAAAAGGCAGAGTTAAATTTTATACAGCGTAAATTTGCCTATGGAATGAAGTGCAATAAGATTTCAGATGGCAGGTATCAGATTTATTTTGTTTCCTATAAAAAATTTAAGATGGTATTGAAGCCCGGTGCAGACAGGAAGTATCATGCTTTTGCTACTATCAACAATAAAGAATCGATACTAACAAGGATTTATCTTCATATCAATGGTGGATCATTCTGGTCGCCCAATGTAGAATATGTGGAAGTAACCGGCATTGATCCGGCTTCGGGCCAGGTGGTAAAAGAAAAAAAGAAAATTTGATTCTGTAACTTTGTTAATGTTGGTTAATCAATTAGTGAAATGTGAAGAGGCTTTTACCGGCTGGTTAAAGTTTATAATGGTAAAAAAATAAAGCGATGAAAAAGAATTATGTATCAAACAGCGAAGCATCTGTAAGGATGTTTAAAAGCAGTTTGTTTGAAAATTTATCAAAAGTTCATTTTTCAGTTCCATTATTTATTTATATCCCTGTCATTATTTTTTTCAGCTACCGCTCATTTGCAAATGGTATTGGTGTGCCGGCTTTTTTATTATACTTTTTAATTGGGCTGGCTGTGTGGAGTATAACCGAATATATGCTGCACCGGTATATTTTTCATTATTACCCAAACTCAGAATTTGGTCAGCGGCTTCATTTTATTTTTCATGGTGTGCATCATGATTATCCCCGTGATAAAAAAAGATTGGTGATGCCACCTTCAGCCAGTATTCCCTTAGCTGCCTTATTTTACTTTTTATTTTCAGTAATTTTTACTTCAGTGCATTTATATGCTTTTTTTCCTGGTTTTATTTTAGGATATCTTATTTATGATATGCTGCACTATGCTATGCATCATCATAATTTCAAATCAGGAATTATGAAAAAGATCAAACAGCATCACATGCTTCATCATTACCAGAATCCCACTAAAGGTTATGGCGTAAGTTCCTCAGTATGGGATACGATTCTGCATTCAGATTTTGAAAAAAATGCAAGTAACAAGATTGATGAATAGCAAAGCTTCTTATTTATATTCTCCCACGAGCATCCTTCCTGCTGCAGGTTTTACCATACTTTATCTTGTCTTGTCTTTTTTATTGATCGGTTTTAAAACAGATCAGTTAGGCCTGATTATTTTCTTTAATGTTTTTTACTTTTTGTCTTCAGGTACCAGGAAGTTTATTATTGCATTTTCTATATTCATTGTGTACTGGATCATATTTGATTATATGAAGGCCATCCCTAATTATAAAATAAACCAGGTACACATTCAGGATTTGTATAGTGCCGAAAAATCATTATTTGGTATTCATATCAATGGGGATGTTATTACTCCCAATGAGTACTGGAAAACGAATCACAATGCTGTTTTAGATGTACTGACGGGGATCTTTTATTTATGCTGGATACCGGTGCCACTTGCTTTTGCAGCATATCTTTTTTTTAAAAATAAAATATTGTTTCTTCAGTTCTCTCTCACTTTTGTATTAATAAACTTTATCGGTTTTGTAATTTATTACCTCTATCCTGCTGCTCCGCCCTGGTATATGCAGCAGTACGGGGTAGATTTTTTACCAGGTACACCGGGCAATACGGCAGGGTTGAGCAGGTTTGATGCATACTTCCATGTTTCCATATTTAAAAATCTGTACGCAAAGAGTTCCAATGTTTTTGCAGCCATGCCATCATTGCACTCTTCTTATCCACTGCTGGTTTTGTATTATGGTGTTAAAAACAAGGCAGGTTGGGTTAATATTGTTTTTGCAATGGTAATGGTGGGTATCTGGTTTGCCGCAGTGTACACCAGTCATCATTATATTCTGGATGTACTGGCAGGTATTGTTTGTGCAGTGCTGGGTCTTGTATTATTTAATAAAGTGCTGATGCAGTCAAAAAGGTTTGTGAATTTTCTTAATAAATACTTGGAAAAAATTTCTGTTTAAAATTGCAATGGCATTGGGTGTGGCGTTATTGGAGCAGACGGAATAATCATTAGCTTTTTTTATTTTAACCAGTCAACTTTTTTAGGACGGGTCAATGCTTACAGACACCCTAAAAGCATCAAAAGACATTTGACAAAGGCTTTGATTTTTTGTAAATTTGCTTAAGTGAAAAAAAACAAAATAATGTATTTGAACTTTGAGGTTGACAAGCTCACCAATTCGATTGAAAATGCCATTTCAGGCGAAGTTTTTGATACGTTGATTTTAAAATTAGAGCCAGCAGATGGAAAAAGCATTAAGAAAGGAGAATGGGTTTTCAATTGGCATAATGAACTTAAAGACAAAACAAAGCAAGTTTATAAATTGGCAACAGTTAATAATCCAACAATCATTCATGGGCTTATAAGTTTGACAGACAAAGGTGACCCCATTTTTATGGATTTGATTGAAAGTGCCAAATTCAATAAGGGAAGGAATAAACTTTACAGAGGCGTTGCAGGAAACCTTGTTGCTTTTGGTTGTAAAATGTCGTTTGAACTTTAACTATGATGGTGTAGTTTCTTTTATTGCAAAGACCCAACTTGTAAATCATTACGAACAAACTTTGGGAGCAAAATTTTTTGCAGGTAACCGTATGTTTATTGACACCAAAGAAGCATTTATTTTGACAACTAAATATTTTAAAGACTTTAAGTTATGATAAACTTTAAAAAAATGGACGACAAAGACTTTGTGTTTGTGAACAAACCTTTGAGCCAAAAAGAAGAAAAAAAATTTAGTGATTATCTAAAGTCACGTAAGACAAAAACAAGGCGGACAGCTACAACAAAAAAAGGTAAAGTACTTCAACTTCAAGATTAATAGCAGGAACCGCTCACATGAATTCTGTAAAGGCGTTTATATTTGATATGAATGGTACCATGATTGATGATATGCCTTATCACATCAGGGCATGGCATGATATAGTAAACAGGCTGGGCGCCGGTATTACCCTGGAGCAAATGAAAGAGCAGTGCTATGGTAAAAATGAAGAAATATTAGAACGAATATTTCCCGGAAGATTTTCAACTGAAGATAAAAAGCACCTGGAGCATGAAAAGGAAACTTACTATCAAAGGGTATATAAAGATGACATGAAAGCCATTGAGGGTTTGCATAAATTTCTGGCCAAAGCATGGAGCCATGATATTCATATTGCCATGGGATCAGCCGCCATCATGTTTAATATCGATTTCATACTGGATGGGCTTGATCTCCGTCCATATTTTAAAACCATTGTTTCTGCAGATCATGTGGAAGTGAGTAAACCAGATCCGGAAACATTTTTAAAAGCAGCTGCCGATCTGGGTGTACCTCCGGAAAAATGTATCGTATTTGAAGACGCACCCAAAGGCGTGGAAACGGCGCTGAACGCAGGTATGCAATGTGTGGTGCTCACAACGATGCATACAAAAGAAGAATTTGGAAACTATCCTAATATCATTTGCTTTATTCGGGATTATACTGATCCGGTACTGAACCAGCTTTTCCTCAATGAATGAATTATTTTGCCTGCTGAAGTTTTAAACGCTTTGCCAGCCAGCTTTCTTTTACGGGAATGATCCAGTTTTGTTCCAGTTCTTTTTTATTTACTACCACATTGTTGAAGTAGAAAGTATCTTCATTAATAAAGTTGTTCTCCACGGCATAATTTAACTGGGAGAGGGGAAGTAATTGTATTTTATCTTTTATAACAAAGGCCAGTGTTTGCCTGTCGAACAACTGAACATTAAACCGGCTCTCCATTTCTTTTATCACCCTAACCGAACTATCCGTACTGCATCCGCTAACACCTGCCGCAGATTCATCCGCCATTAATACTATAAATTGTCCGAAGAATAAATTGGCATAACCTTTTACAGGATCACCATGCGTTTTCCAGTTAGCAACAAAATCATTCAGCATGTCTTCAATATGCAATGCTTCACTTAATGCGAACAACCGGTTACTTTGGTAGATCCACACCCGGGATTCCTGGTGAAAGTCTGCAGGCAACAATTCTTGATAATTCAGGTTCATGGTACAAAGTTCGTTTAAATCGTTTTAAACGTAAAATTTAGTGTTAATAAAAAAAACTAATTTATCGATGCAGCAACAATCTCCGCAATATCCAGCACCTGCACTTCATCTTCCTTATTACTATTTTTCACACCGTCTGTAAGCATGGTATTGCAAAAAGGACAGGCCGCAGCAATTACAGTAGCGCCCGTTTCCAACGCTTCCTGTGTTCTTTCAAAATTGATACGGATGTTTCCTTTTTCTTCTTCTTTAAACATCTGTGCACCACCGGCCCCACAACACAACCCGTTGCTTTTGCAACGCTTCATTTCTACCAATGCAGTATCCAATGCTTCCAGTACTTTACGGGGAGCTTCATAAATATTGTTGGCTCTGCCCAGGTAACAGCTGTCGTGGTAAGTAATTTTTTTTCCTTTGAAACTGTTGCCATCCGCCATTTTTATTTTACCCTCATCAATCAGTTGCTGTAAAAAAACAGCATGATGGATCACTTCGTAATTGCCACCTAATTCAGGGTATTCATTTTTCAACGTATTAAAACAATGAGGGCAGGCGGTTACAATTTTTTTTATTCCGTAGCCATTCAGAATATTAATATTTTGGTAAGCCATCATCTGGAACATGAATTCGTTGCCTGCCCTTCTTGCAGGATCTCCTGTACACATTTCCTCCTTTCCTAAAATGGCATAGTTGATCTGCAGTTTATCCAGTATGCTAACAAATGCTTTCGTAATCTTTTGTGCCCGCTGATCAAAACTACCGGCACAGCCTACCCAAAAAAGTACATCAGGCGTTTCTCCATTGGCAGCCAGCTCAGCCATTATTGGTACATGCATATTTCATCGTTATTAACAGGATTCAAATGTACCTGTTTTGCAAATATCATAAAGCAAATGAATCAATTTTATTGGAAGCGATATAAATCAGTATCAGCGTTAAAAAGGCTTGCCATGAGTTTGCCTGATCAGTTTTCTTGTAATGAATGGCGTTAGCTTCATTATCCATACAAATAGATTGGTAAGCCAGGCCTTACCAAAAAACTGCTGAATTAATCTGCCCGTAAATAGCCTGGTTGAAAATGCTTTTTTCCATTTTTTTATATAATTTATTTCCAGTTGTTTCCTGTTGATGTTTCCATTCAAAAAATCATTTACCAATGCTGCTGCTATTTTGCTGCCATGCAGTGCCATACTCATGCCATTACCACAGAGCGGTGTGATCATTCCTGCTGCATCTCCCATCAATAGAATATGTTCGTGTACCTGTGTCTTTTTGTTGAATGAAATTTGCGAGATGGTTACCGGCGTTTTAAAAAGCAGTTCACTGTTTTCCAAAATATGCTTCAGGTGTTTATTTTTCTTTAAAACGTTTTGCTCTAACTCCTGCACGGAGTTGTTGTTGTTACTTAGGTTGAAAGCATTGGTTAAGTAGCAAAGGCAGAATTTATCTTCTTCAATTTTTGATATACCACAATACCCATTTTTAAAATTGTGCAGGGCAATGGTATCATGTGCAAAATTTGTTTTGATATGGTACTTGATGCCAACATAGTTGCTTAGCTTATTATTTTTATGATGGATAAAATCTCTTTTCCATTTAATATCTAAATTGCTTTTTTTACCGAAAGTGCCGCAACAAATTTTACTGGAAAAATTTCCCAAACTACTGTGCAGCGTAAATAGTTCATTGGCAAACATTACTTCATCTACTTTACATTTTTCATAGACTGCCACGTTATTTGCCACAGCAATATTTTTAAGATCATTATCAATTTGATACCTGCTGATGCCAAAGCCACCCAGTGGGAGCGTTATTTTTAAAGAAGTTCCGTCGGGGGCACTTACAATTAATTTTTTTATCACAGGCAGGTTCATCGTTGATAAGGGAAGACCTAATGATTCAAGAAACCCCCAGCTTTCCATACTGATGTATTCACCACAAACTTTATGAAATGGATAAGTTTCCTTTTCAAATAAAGCCACCCTGTGCCCCATTTTACTGAGTTGAATGGAAAGTGCCAGCCCAGCCAGGCCTCCTCCAATAATACTAACATCATATTGTTTTATATCATTCATTGCAATAAATGATCAGGTGCCTGAAAGCCCATTGCCAGCTCAGTTTATATTTATCAATGCCTGCAGTTGTAAATATTTTTTTCCATTCATTTTTTTTAAAACCTCTTGCAACAGACAGTGGAGCATCATTTTTTACTAAATACGATTTTGAAAATATCCGGGTGATTAATTTGATAGAATAGTAAGCTAAAGGATGACGGTGTAAGTCATTTATGAAAAAACCTTTTGTGCAATTGGTTTTCATCCATTGCAGCATCACACTTAAATCTGTTTCTAAAAAATGATGACAGAATAATGATGAAAAAATAATATCCGGCTTTGCAAATTGAAAATTGGTGACCAGGAAATCATTTGTTATCCATTTTGCTTTGAGGGTGTTGCATTGTTGTTTTGCATATTCAATGCAGGCAGGTTTTATATCAATGCCTACAAAATTTACATCAATATTTTTTTTGCTGCACCATTTTGATAATGCCAATAAATTATCTCCTCCACCACACCCAATTTCGCAGATAGTTAAAGGCTGCCCGGTTGAATGATGCCCCATGATCAGTTTCAATCCTTTCTCTGAAATTGCATGACCGCCAAGCAATGTATTAATACTGTTTAGCTCTTTCATATTTTGCCTGATGTCGGCAAAGGGAATATTGTCGCTGTCCAGTAATTCTTTTTGATATGATCTTGATCGAAGGTTAATCATACACAGCAGTAAATGTTTCCATTGTTAAACCGGGACCGAAAGCTGCTCCAAAAATAGTTTGTTTTTTATTGTTATTTTTTAATTCAAT
>JAYVLZ010000224.1:0-12711 GCA_043759175.1 Chitinophagaceae bacterium
CATAAAACTTCCTCCTTTTTTACATTGACACTAAATCATGAGTTTCCGTTTAGCTCACCAAACATGTTATCTAAATTTTAACACTGAAAAACTTCCACAAAGTTATTCTCAAAAAAGATGAAACCGTTCAACACCCTTTTTCAGCCATTTATCCAAACATAAAATTTTTTTTTCAACTGGCTATTTTGGCGCTAAACCAATACCAGTAAGCATTATACTGCAAAACCAATTATCATTCACCACCAGCTACTAAAAAATAAATGGTATTATGTGTTGCATAGTACCATAAAAATATATACATTTGTGTTGTGAAGGTAAATAACAGCTCACAGGCAACTATAAACCCTTACAAAAAAGTATAGCCATGAAATTTTTAAAACGTTGAAGCCATGAACATTGATAACACAGCCAGCCAGATGCGTAAAGGTGTGCTTGAGTTTTGCATTCTTTCGGTGATCAAACAGGGGGAAGCTTATCCGTCAGACATTATTGATAAAATGAAAGCCGCCAACCTCAACATTTTTGAAGGAACCCTTTACCCATTGCTAACAAGATTAAAAAATGCTGAGTTCCTAACTTATCGTTGGATAGAAAGCAACAGTGGACCACCCCGTAAATATTTTTCCCTTACGGAAAAAGGGGCACAGTTTTATAAAGAACTGGAAGCCACCTGGAACGAACTGGCCAACGCAGTAAAAGCGCTTTCAGAAGCGGAGCAGGAACACACAGCAGGACAGGAAAATGCTAACTCAAACTTCAACAACTCTTAATAATAAAGTATAGCCATGTTTTTTATTTTGGGTAACCAACTAACGAAACATAAATATTTATAGCCATGAAACAAGTAATAAATATAAATTTCCACGGACAGGTAGTTCCGATTGAAACATCCGCCTTCGACCTGCTTAAAGCTTACACTGACAGTCTTTCCAGGTATTTTGCCAATGAAGAAGGCAAAGAAGAAATCATTAATGATATAGAAAGCCGCATAGGAGAATTGTTCCAGGGAAGATTGAAAAAAGGCGCCACCTGTATTACAGATGATGATGTAAATGCCATTATTAAAAGTATGGGCCGCCCGGAAGAATTTGAAGGCGAAGAAGAAAAAGTAGCTACCAGCTTAGGTGAAAGTGCAGGCGCAAAAAGTTCAGAACAACAGAACCAGGGTGCCACTTCAGCCACCGGCCACAAACGGCTTTTTAGAGATGAGAATAACAAAGTGATTGGCGGCGTGTGCGGTGGTTTGGCCAATTATTTTGGTACAGATCCGGTAATCATCAGGGTGATTTTTGCTGTAGTTGCACTGGCCTTTGGTACAGGATTGCTGGCTTATATTATCCTTTGGGTGGCAGTACCCAGCAGTGCTTCCGCTACCATCGGCGCCAGCCGTAAAAAATTGTTCAGAGATCCGGATGATAAAATCATTGCTGGTGTATGCAGCGGTATCGGTAACTATTTTGGAGTGAGTGCCTGGATACCAAGGATATTGTTCCTGATACCATTTTTATCTTTTGTATTTCGTGACAGGCACTGGGGGGCTTTTGATTTTCCCGGTTTCCTTAATCTTTCTTTCAGTCCGGGTTCGCTAATAGTATATATCATATTATGGCTGGTGATACCAGAAGCCGGTAGTACTGCCGAAAAGCTGGAAATGAAAGGTGAGAAGGTGGATATGAACTCTATTAAAAATTCAGTGGTAGAAGAAATGAAAGGTGTGCAGCAAAGGGCTGAGAAATTTGGTAAAGAAGCTACAGATGTTGTAGGTGAAAAAGGGAAAATGATGGGCTCAGAAATTAAAACTGTGGCAAAGCGTGGGGGAAGATCTTTGGGAGATGTGATCATATTCCTGGTAAAAGCATTTGCTTATTTTATTATCGGATGCGTAAGTTTTGCAATGGTGGTTGGGTTGTTTGCAATGGCAGTAGTATCAGTAGGCCTGTTTCCTTTAAAAGATTTTTTATTGACTGAAGGATGGCAAAATGCACTGGCATGGGGTACCTTATTATTTTTCATTGCTGTGCCCGTTATCGGTATCATTACCTGGATCATCCGCAGGCTTACTAAAATGAAGAGCAACAGGAAAATACTCAGGGCTTCATTTATCAGTCTCTGGATAGTTGGATGGGTATGTTTTATCAGCCTGATCGCTTCCATCAGTAAAGATTTTAAAAGCATCAACAATGTAAATGAGCAAGATGTGGTACTTAATAACCCAGGTGTAAATAAACTGTTGCTTACTACAAACTCCCCACTCAAAAATGCTTACCGGTATAACTCATTCAGGATAGAACCATTTGAAGCATGGGACGAAGACACCGTAACGGTAAAGAACATAGAAATAAAAATTATCAAATCTCCAAATGACAGTTTCAGAGTTACTGTTTTGAAAGTTGCCAACGGAAGAACAAAACGATTTGCTGATACACTGGCCAACCTGATCCAGTTTAATGTGGAACAAAAAGATTCCATGCTGATTGTTGATAAAGGAATAGCCATTAACCGGAAAGATAAATTTCGTAACCAGCGGGTAGTAATAAATGTGTATGTTCCGATAGGCAAGCAGATAAGAATAGACAAAAGTGTTGGCTGGGGCAATAACAATGTCCGCTTTGATGGCCCTTGGAACAACGGGGATTATTTTATAGACAGGGATGATGCAGAAGACGGTTGGGAATCAAATGTAGATTACATTATGAAGGCAGACGGTTTATATACCCTGGATGGAAGAAGAGCAGAAGATTATGATAATGACCATGACACAAAAGTAAAAATAGGACCAACAGGTATCGAAATCAATGACGGTGAGGATAAAATTAAAATTGATAAGAATGGTGTAAAAATAAAAGAAGGTTCAAGTGGGGATAATTATCGTTATAACAGTGACGAACCAATCAATAAAATTGATTCAATGAAAGTAAAACTGGAAAAAGAACAGCAACGGGTGAAAGATTCATTGGAAAAAGTAAAACAGAAAGTAGAAAAACAACTGGGAAAAATAGATGATAAAAAAGGAACTGATACTGAAACTTCAGTTGTTTACCCGGCACCGTTATTTATTCCGTTTCTAAGTTTAGAATAAAGATGTTTCAATAGTTGAGTTGAAGTGAAACAAGAGGAGCTCCAATCGAAAGAAAGGAGCTTCTTGATTTTTACCCTGTCAGCGGCTGCAAGCCCTGACAGCGGTTATTAGTAACTTTATGCAATGAGAGATAATTTTAGTAACCAGTCTGCATTGTATGCACAATACCGGCCAACCTATCCATCGGAGTTATTTGAATATATTGCGGGTTTTGTTGAAAACAGAAATACAGCCTGGGACTGCGGCACCGGTAATGGCCAATCTGCTGCAGTATTATCGAAATATTTTAAAAAAGTAATTGCCACAGACATCAGCAGTAAACAAATTGATAATGCAGAAAAAGCGCCCAATATTTTTTACTCCGTTCAACCTTCAGAGAATACAAATATTGAAAGTAACAGCGTGGACCTGGTAACGGTGGCGCAGGCAATACACTGGTTTAATTTTGAAAATTTTTATGCCGAAGTAAAAAGGGTAGCTACAAGAAATGCTTTTATTGCTGTGTGGATGTATAGCCTCCTCAGGATAGATGAACCAGTTGATCAGATCATTAATGAGTATCATTTTAATTTCCTCGGCAACTACTGGGATAATGAAAGAAAATATGTGGACGATGAATATAAGAACATCCCCTTCCCTTTTGAAAAAATTAACACCCCACAATTTTTTATTGAAAAACAATGGTCATTAATGGAATTGGAAGGTTACCTGAATACCTGGAGTGCATTGCAAAAATATATTGCGGCTAACGCATCCAATCCTGTTCCCGATCTCATCAATTCAATAAAACCACATTGGGGAACAGAGGCGAAAAGAAAAATTATCTTTCCGATTCATTTGCTGTTAGGAGCTATTAAATAAATTACCCCTTAGCTTTGCCAGCAATTATTTCTAAATTTTCAATCACAATTTTCAATGAAGAATACCCCTTTTACACAAAAGCACATTGCATTGGGTGCAAAAATGGCTGAGTTTGCCGGATACAACATGCCTATCAGTTACAGCGGCATTAATGATGAACATCATGCCGTACGCAACAATGCAGGTGTGTTTGATGTAAGCCATATGGGTGAATTTATTTTGAAGGGAGAAAATGCACTTGCCCTGATACAAAGAGTTACCACCAATGACGCTGCTAAGCTCACCAATGGAAAGGCGCAGTATAGCTGCATGCCAAACAATGACGGTGGTATAGTAGATGACCTGCTGGTATATTGTATTGAAGAAAACAACGTATATATGCTGGTGGTAAATGCCGGCAATATTGATAAAGACTGGAACTGGATCAGCAAACACAATGATAAAAATGTGGAGATGCACAACATCTCTGATAAAACCTGCCTGCTGGCAATACAAGGCCCTAACGCAACAAAAATATTACAGCCACTTACAGAAATGGACATCCTTAACCTGAAGTATTACACTTTTGTAAAAGGAACATTTGCAGGCGTGGATAATGTACTCATTAGTGCTACCGGTTATACAGGCGCAGGCGGTGTAGAAATTTATTTTGAGGATGCAGATAACGCCGCAGATAAAATTTGGGATGCCATTTTTGAAGCAGGAAAAGCAGCAGGCATCAAACCAATTGGTTTGGGTGCAAGAGATACCCTGAGATTAGAAATGGGATTTTGTTTATATGGAAATGATATAGACGACACTACTTCTCCATTGGAAGCGGGCCTTGGCTGGATAACCAAATTCACCAAAGATTTTACCAACAGGTTTCATTTTGAAAAACAAAAGGAAAAAGGCGTAACCAAAAAATTAGTGGGATTTGAAATGCTGGAAAAAGGGATTGCCCGCCATGATTATGATATCAAAGATTTTGAAGGAGCCATCATTGGCAAAGTTACTTCTGGTACCATGTCTCCATCACTGGGCAAGGCAGTTGGTATGGGATATGTAGATAAGCAATTTGCTGCTATTGACAGCGAAATATACATCAGCGTCCGAAACACTTTAATAAAAGCTAAAGTGGTAAAAATTCCTTTTGCATAAATTGTTCAGAATTAATATAATTTTTGTGCATGGTAAAAATTCATCTCACCACTGTTATTAATGCCCCCATCCAAAGGGTCTTCGATCTTAGCCGCAGTATCAACCTGCATAAGATATCTGTGGCTCATACACAAGAAAAAGTAATTGCCGGAGTAATGACAGGCCTGATCAAAGAAAATGAAACAGTTACCTGGCAGGCAAAGCATTTATTCAAACTCAGGCAATTCACTTCTAAGATCACAGCTATGAAAATACCAGAATCTTTTACAGATGAAATGATCAAAGGCGATTTTAAAAGTTTTCTTCACCAGCATCATTTTAAAACAATTGATAACGGCACTATCATGATAGACATCGTGGAGTTTGAAAGCCCTTATGGTATATTAGGCAAACTGTTCAATACGCTGTACCTGGAAAAGTATATTAAGAAATTATTGCTGCAAAGAAATGCAGTAGTAAAAACCTATGCTGAATCGAATAAATGGAAAGTGATATTAAATAATTAGAAAGTAAATGAATCAACCAAAACCTGCCTTATACACCTGCTTATCTCCATCCTTACTTCATTTGTATGATGTAAGCAACAGCCTTGTTGTTATTATAGATGTACTAAGAGCCACCTCTACTATCGCCACGGCTTTATACAATGGAGCCAGCCAGGTAATTCCTGTTTCAGCCGTTCCGGATTGTATTCGTATAGGTAAAGAACTGTGTGGTATTACTGCCGGCGAAAGAGATGGAAAAGTAGCAGAAGGTTTGGAGTACGGTAATTCACCTTTTGAATATCCACGGTCATTTATTGAAGGAAAAACATTGGTACTTACCACTACCAATGGCACCAAGTTATTGCACATGGCATTGGATAATGGAGCAAAGCAGATCATTACAGGATCCTTTCCTAATATATCTGCAGTGTGTGATTATCTAATAAAACAAAAGCAACCGGTAATACTGGCTTGTGCCGCCTGGAAAGACAGAGTGAATATTGAAGACACTTTATTTGCAGGAGCAGTGATCAGCAGGACAAAAAATTATTTTGATATTAACTGCGATGCATCCAGGATGGCGGAAACCATGTATGATGATGCAAAGGATGATCTGTACGAATTCATGAAAAACAAGAATGCTTCTCATTATCACCGGCTCACTAATTATGGACTGGAAAAAGATATACGTTATTGCCTTACTAATGATGGGGCGAATGTGCTTTGTTTTTTTGAAAATGATAGACTAATAGTTAAATAGGTTACCTCACAGGGTTGACAACCTTTCAAAGGCTGTCAACCCTTTCAAAATATCTGGTATATTTCTTTATAAACTTTCACATTCTGTTTCAACCCTCGCTTATTTTCCTTTACTTTTGCAAATTGCCTTTTTCACAACGGGGCGATGAAAAACAACACAAATTATTTAAGCGTACATCTTAAAACCGGATATCATTTTGGCTTTATCGCATTTAATTAAATACGTTTACAACACAGGGTCAGACGAGGTGATCCGCAGGGGCAAAAAAATTCATTCCAGCGGATATGTGGAAATGGCGGAGCATGATGAACTAATGAATGCTGTAATGTTTCGTGTAAAAGATGATACCTACGCCACCTACTACAGGGTACACATCCAGCACTACGATGACCCTAAAAATTTATCCATGCGTTGCAGTTGTCCCTACAACCTGGGGGATATCTGCAGGCATGAGGCAGCGGCATTAATGCAGTTACAGGATCTGCTGGATAAAAATATGCTGGGCAGCAGCAATGTGCAATATAACCAGTTGCATACCATTGCTAAAATGAAGCATATAGATTTGAAGGTGATAAGAGTATTGTCGTCACAGGAATCTTATGAAGCTGCTGAAGAAATATTAGAATCAACAAAGGCGGTTATCAGCAGCGCCATTAACGAAAGAGTGGAAGCCGAATTGAAACTGGATGGGGATATTTTCCCAATTGTGATACAAAAGAATGAAGAACGCAATTTTGATACTTCCTGTAAATGTGATGAAAGCACTCATCCGCTTTGTATCCATAAAACTACGGTGTTGCTTCAATTATTCCGAACCTATGGTCCATATTATTTTGATACCATCCGCAATTGGGATAAAGAAAAAAATAAATTGCTCGGTATCTATGGGTACAGCATGGGTGATGATCTTGCTGGCAAATTCGAATTCATTTATAAAGATGGCAAACCTTTTTTAAAAGTACTGGATACTTCTATCAAAAGAGTTATCCCTTCCTTACCTGTTTCAAAACCATCCTACATGCAACCAATGCATGTTATAAAAACTGCAGATGCCGAAGTGGTAGAGGAGCAAGCACCCGCTAAGAAATTAGGAATGGTATTTAATTTCAATGCCATTGTTTATCCATTTTTTACCATCGATGCTGTACAGGGCGATTATGATGACATCAGTAAAAAATATACCAGCAAGGTTGAAAAACTCGATCTTACTAAATATGTAAATACAGAAGTGTTTAGTGAGGATGATAAGATGCTGCTGCAGCAGATAAGAAAACTGCAGGCATCGGAAGTAAATAAATACCTGAACCGCAATTCACCTTTCAGTGGTATCTGGGAAAACATTATACAAACAGACGGGGATGAATTGCCAGAGGAAACAAAATCCCTGATAACAGAATACTATCATCCTAAACTGAAAAAAATATTTGAAGAGCAAGCCGGAAACTCATTTATTTTTTACCTCGCTGAGAAAAAGGTTTTTAAAACAGACAGCCTGGTGGAAGTAAGTTTAAGTGACACCGCCATTGCACCCCAGTTCAAGATTGTTGCCCGTGATGATCATTTTGAACTGCAATGCCGTTTTAAAATTAACGGCGCTGAGCAACCTGTTACAGACAACGAGTGCAACAGCAGCATACTTTTTTTATACAACCATATTTTTTACCTGTGGCAAAAACCTGAGGATGCACTGCAGGCAGAAAAATTTATTAAGAAGGGTAATATCATGCTCAGTAAAGAAAACTGGGCTGTTCAAATGCAGAAAACCATTATCCCACTTACCCGTGAATACCAGGTGGAGTTTGATAAGACCCTCATCAAAGAAATAAAAAGCGGCGAGCCGGAAGTAAAAGTAATGCTGCAGGAAAAAGGAGACTATCTTGTTTTTCAACCCATATTTAATTATAAAGGTTTTGAAACAAAATCCAGCGACCGGGATACCATCACCATTCCTGATGGCGATAAAATTTTAATTGTTCATCGGGATAAAGAATCAGAGCAACGGTTTATTGATTCACTATCTGCACTGCATTCACAGTTTATACAACCGCAGGAGGGTAACAGCCTTATATTAAAAGGCGCAGACGTTTTACGTAACAACTGGTTCTTTTTATTCATTGATGCAATGAAGGAAAAGAAAATACCGGTGTATGGATTTGAAGCATTAAGAAATTTTCGTTTCAACACCGCAAGGCCATCCACCCATATCCATGTAAGCAGCGGACTGGATTGGTTTGATGCAAAAGTGGAAATAGATTTTGAAGGACAACGGGTAGGCATAGCCGATATTAAAAAGGCACTGGCTGCCAAGCAATCTTTTGTACAGTTAGGTGATGGCACATTGGGCATATTGCCGGATGAATGGCTGAAAAGATATTCCCTGTTATTTAAAGTGGGGGATGGCAGAACTGATAAACTACGCTTATCAAAATATCACATGAGTGTGATAGATGAGCTGTATGAAAACAGGGATGCAACAGAACTGAGTTTTAACCTGGATGAAAAATTTGAAAGATTAAGAGAGTTTAAACAGATACCGGAAATTACTCCACCGCCAAACCTTGAATCTATTCTGAGGCCTTACCAAACCTCCGGTTTTCAATGGTTAAATTATTTAAATGATGTGGGTTGGGGCGGCATACTGGCAGATGATATGGGTTTGGGTAAAACAGTGCAGGCCCTTACCATGCTGCAGCATTACCGCCAGCAGGAAGGAGGATTAAAAGCCATTGTAATTTGCCCTACTACACTGATCTATAACTGGGAAAATGAAATAAAAAAATTCACCCCGGATCTTACCTGGCAGATACATCACGGAAGTATGCGTACAAGGGATACGGATGCCTTGCAGCGGTCTAATATCATCATCACTACTTACGGCACATTGCGGAGCGACATACAGGTGTTGCTGAAGATCAATTATGATTATGTGGTATTGGATGAAAGCCAGGCAATCAAAAACCCGGCATCAAAAGTAACCAGGGCCGCCTGTCTGCTTAATGCAAAAAATCGTGTGTGCATGAGCGGTACACCATTGCAGAATAATACGTTTGATATTTTTGCCCAAATGAATTTTCTAAACCCTGGTTTGCTGGGCAGTATGGAATTTTTCCGCAATGAATTTGCAACGCCGATAGATAAGTTTGGTGAGCAGGAACAAAAAGATCACCTGCGTAAATTATTATTCCCTTTCATCTTAAGGCGTACAAAAGAACAGGTGGCAAAAGACCTTCCTGAAAAAACAGAGACTATCCTGTTTTGCGAAATGGAAAAGGAACAGCGGAGGATTTATGATGCTTACCGCAACAGTTACCGGGACAAGATCATGGGCACCATCGATCAGCAGGGTATTGACAAATCGCAATTGACCATTTTGCAGGGCCTGATGAAACTGCGCCAGATATGTGACAGTCCTGCAATTTTGAATGAAGAAGATAGATATCCTAACCATAGCATTAAGCTGGATGAATTAACAAGAGAGATCACAGAAAATATTGGAGAGCACAAGGCATTAATCTTTTCGCAGTTCCTCGGCATGCTGGCGTTGGTAAAAGAAAAACTTACCCAGGATGGAATTGTATTTGAATATTTTGACGGCAGCACCAGCATCAATGAACGCCAGCGCTCCATTGATAATTTTCAGAACAATGATAATTGCAGGGTGTTCCTGATTTCCCTGAAAGCGGGCGGTGTGGGGCTTAACCTTACGGCTGCAGATTATGTTTATATTGTTGACCCCTGGTGGAACCCGGCGGTGGAACAACAGGCCATTGACCGTACACACCGTATAGGGCAAACTAAAAATATTTTTGCTTACCGCATGATTTGTATAGATACGATAGAAGATAAAATTTTACAATTACAGGAAAGGAAACGTAAACTTGCAAGTGAATTGATCAGCGATGATGTTAATTTTGTAAAAGCACTGAGCAAAGCAGATGTGGAATATTTGTTTAGTTAACCTGACCATGAAATTCAAAATTAGCTGCGGATCATTATTTTTATTTTTTGATAAAATTCCCGGTTATGAAAAGTTTGTTTGATACTGCAACTTATAATGAAGTAATACAGCGCCTTGATAGCCTTACACCCCAATCCCAACGACAATTGGGCAAGATGGATGTGGCGCAAATGCTGGCACATACAAAAGAGGCATTCAAAGTGCCATTAACCGATAAGCCATTACCAAGGCTGTTTATTGGCCGTTTATTTGGATGGATGATAAAATCAAAATTGTATGATGATAAAGCCTGGGGTAAAAGCCTGCCTACTTCTCCGGATTTTTTAATAAAGGATCAGCGGGATTTTGAAACGGAAAAACGCCAGTTGATTGAACTCATTACCAAATTTCACCAGTCAGGTCCTGATAAGGTTGGCAATTTTCCACATCCTTTTTTTGGTACTTTCACAAAAGAACAATGGGGCCAATCATTGTACAAGCATTTAGACCATCATCTTCAGCAGTTTGCCGTATAACCATTTTACTGGTGCAGGCACAATATGGGCAGGTGTGTATGAAACAGTAAATGCCTGGTATGGCTGCGGCTAAACATTTTTTGTACCAACGGGTGTTTTTTTGGAATCACCACAATCCAGTCCAGCCTGGCTTTATCAGCAAACCAATTAATCCCTTCTGTAACATCTTCGGATTCTATACTGTGATATTCTGGCTTAATGTCATCAATCAATTCCTTCAACACAAAACTTTCATGCACTTCGTCAGCAGTAAAATTCTTATTCTGAAAATCAATATTCAGGATATGTAATTCAGCATTGAAATCTGTTACAATTTTTTTAAGTAACGGCACGGGAGCGGTGGCGTTTATTTCCCTGTAATCACATGCAAAACCAATTTTTCTTACAGGAATAAAAGTAGCTTTAAGAGGAACCACCAGTACTGGATATTTTAAATAATGAACAGCTTTAATGGTATTGCTGCCAATCAATAACTGCGTTAGTGCGCCTTTACCTGAAATACCCATCACTACCATGTCAGGTTGTAGCTCATCGCAAAGATCAGTTAAGCCTTCCTGCAGTAAACTCATTTCAGCTTTAGTGTGAATATTTACGCTGGTTCTTAAATTACCAAGTGTTTTTTCTTTTAATAATTGCAACTCATTATCTGCAGCTTTTTGAAGTTCGTTTACATCAAACAGCGGGTAAGCAAACTCACTGATGGCAACAGGCGTTTCGTACGTATGATAAAGCCATATTTCAGCGCCATAAAAAGCTGCCAGCTCACCTGCAAATAGCGCCGCATTGGATGCAGCAGGTGAAAAGTCTACAGGAACGATGATCTTTTTCATATGTTTATTTTTATTGCCGTTATAAATATAAATATTGACTGATTAATATGAAAGCATTTTTTCATTTCATTTGTACAGCAATACAAAATTTCATTAGCGTTGCGTTATTAGTCGAACATATTCAATTGGTTATGATTTAGTTCTTTGAAATATTGTAATTGAGTTTGTTGAAAGAGTTGATTGATGGGCATTTTCTGAAAAATAGAGATGCTTAAAATCTGTAAAATTTCGTAAAGTGATTGCTGAAGCATAAATTTCTTTTTGGCAATGGCCACTAAAACATAAACACAGACAGCTATCCATACTTGTGTTTTCACTGCGTTCTCTGAATGTCCCCAAAAAGATTTTATTTTCAGATGTTGCTTTATCCATTTAAAAAACAATTCTATTTTCCAACGGTGTTTATATAACTGTGCTACTTCGGCTGCAGTAAGATCAAAATTGTTAGTAAGGAAAATCAAAATCTTTCCTGTGTGTTGATCATAAAACTTTATCCTTCGCATTTTTTCTGGATAATGTTTTGCAGCATAATAACCATTTAGCATAATAGCCTGGTCGTAAATAATGCCTTTAGTTTTATCAACTGCATATGAGTAAAGCCTTCGGCAATTCATATTGTCTTTGGCCCTTGTTACAAAGAAGGCATTACGTTTATGAACTTTATAAAGCCTTTTGTAGTCTACATATCCCCTGTCCATTATATAAAAACTATTGGCTTCAAAAGATATTACATCTAATACATTTACATCATGGACTGAAGCCGTAGAAAATAATATGAACTCAGGAATAGCGGTTTTTAAATCTAATTGTGTATGCAATTTTATGCCGCCTTTAGTACTGCGAAAGGTAGCCCAGTAAAAAGTGGATAAACACAAATCAATAGTAGTGGCATCAATGGCAAACACATTATTTTTTAACTGCACTTCTAAATCATTTTCGCTAAAATATAATTGCTTTGCCTGTTTAATAAGCAGCATAGCAAGTTCTTCGTAAATGAGATAAGAGCGATTTTCATTTGCCCGGGCAAGTGTGCTGTTGGCCACTAATTCACCAATACCAAGATGATAAAGTTTATGTGTATTC
>JAYVLZ010000225.1:0-4369 GCA_043759175.1 Chitinophagaceae bacterium
AAAAAATGTTAAGGTGCATTATTATCAAAACTGATTTTATTCTATTTAGCATGGGTAAAAATTTTCCCACATCAGTAGCATAGACTAAAAATTTATTAAGATAAAAAAAGCCTCCAATAACACTATAAGTTATTGGAGGCTTAAAACTTAATCTTATATAACTTTCTTTGCAAAAAAAATGCTTTATCAATTATTTTACAAACTGAATTGCTTTTCGTTCATTCAATGTTTCAGTAATTAATGTGTACACACCACGTGGCAGATGATCAGTTGGAAGACTGATTTGTCCGTTTACAGCGGCAAGCTGTTTAGTGTATATTTTTTTACCATTTAAATCCATCACTGAGAATTGAACATTTTCGGTAATGCCCGATAAAACTACTTTTATATTTTCTGATACCGGGTTACTCAGCAATTTCACATTCCACTTACCAGTGCCGGTTAGCTTTAATGTTATTACCGGGCTGTAAGCCAATTTACCATCGATATCTGTTATGACCAGGCGATAATAAATGATACTTTTACCACTGTTGATAATACCTGCATCAATAAACGAGTAAGCCTTGCCGGTAGCGGAGGTTCCGGATGCTGCTACTGTACCAACAGACTCAAAAGTTCTTCCATCAAAACTACGTTGTACGGTGTAGTCTTTACTATTAATTTCCTGTGAGGTACGCCAATTAAGAATTGCATCTGCAGACTTTGGCAGTACTGTAAAGTCAAGCAATTTTATGGGAAGTGGATTAAAAATGCCATCCACAACAAACAAATCGGTATTAGTGTCATCATCCCCATCTGTAGCAGTAAACATTATTTTTCCATTTACAATAAAATCTAAACCTGGGTCTGCATTTCTTTTATCAACCGGGTTGGCAGTAGGGTTAATATCTTTCACCAGCGTAGTGCCGCCGGTGGTACCATCCGATTTCCATAATTCATTTCCAATAGTTCCATTATCTGCTGCAAAATATAATCCTGCGGTGGTATAGAAATAACTAAAGTTAGAAGTTATCCCATCCCCGGTGCTGGTATTGATGTCTTTTACAATATGTGTAGTGGCCGCACTTGGGTCGCCGTTCGTTATCCATAATTCGTTTCCCTCAGCAGTGCTGTTGGCAGAAAAGAAAAAATTACCATTATAAAGCGGATAGGTGATGGTTTGGTTGGTAGTATTAAGGCCGATGTTTACAAAAATGGCCGGGGAACTATTATTTGCATTCACTGGAAAAGATTTAAACAATTTTGTTCCCGCTGCTGTAGTGCCATCACTTTCCCATAAATCACCCCGTGTTACAGTTCCACTCATAATATCATAATCCACAACGGGAAAGATAAATTTGCCTGGCAGGTTAAAGGCATCAAGTAACAGTGCCGCATTTACGTCTGCCGTACCACCCACATCTTTTAAAAAGGAAGTATGTGCTGCAGTTGCATCAATACCATCTGTACTCCAGATGCCTGCTGCATTCACCCCATCGTCAATTAAAAAGTAGGCCCTGTTATTAAACACATGAAAAAATGCATTGAATGGAATCAATCCAAAAAAGGCGGCTGTTATATTATTTTTTAGTAAGATAGTTCCACCAGTTGTACCATCTGTACGCCACACTTCACCGTGTGTACCGTCTGCAGATGTAGCAGAAAATAAAATGAAATTGTTAAACCGGAAGAAAGTCCGTGGATCTGATGATGGTCCACCTGGAATTAAATTTTTTAATGAAGAAGCATTGCCAATAGTTCCGTCAGACCACCACAGTTCATTGCCTTCGGCTGTTGTTTTTACATCAAATAAAAGATAGGTGCCGGTAGAAATGAGTTCATAGTTATCGGGATCATTACTGCTGGTATTACCAGGTATAATGTCTTTTACAATGGCTGTATTTCCCGGAGTGCCGTCTGTTCTCCATAATTCCCGGCCTTCTGCGGCAGTGGCTGCTGTAAAATATACAAAGCCATTCAGCACAGTCATATTGTTATCGGGGGTACTGCCTGTTGCCCCGGTAACAATATCTAAAATAATTTTTGTGCCGGCTATGGTACCATCTGTTATAAAAATTTCCTGCCCTGTAACATTAGTGCTGCCAGCAAAAATATATTTGCCATTCAATACAACGCCGGCACCAGTATCTTTTATGGTACTGCTCAATTGAAAAGTGCCGGCAGCCGTACCATCGGTTACCCACAATGTTTGGTCAACGCCAGAAATAGCTATCGCCAGGTTACTGTTTAACGGTGTGATTGGTTGTAAACTGTTGTTGTTATTTATCTGGGTAACCTGCGCCTGCAGCGAATGTGTAAAAAGAAAAATCCAAAGCGTAAATAGTAAAAACTTTTTCATGTTACTTAGTTTTAAGTATGATAATTGCAAAAATACCATTGCAAACTATTTATGCTGATTACATAAATATGCTGTTTAAAAAATTGAGGATAATAATGGATTTGTAAGAGAATACCCTGGAATAGTGAATAACTATTACCCGGTAAAAGGAGTTTCAATTGAATATTTGATTTGCGCTATAAATTGCTGAATAGCTGTTTCTAAATTTCTATCTTCCATAGGATTAAGAAGGAATATAAATGTAATTCATTTCTTTTATATTTTTATCTCCATCATGAAATAAATAAATATTTTTCGCCGATGCGCTACAGATGCAGATATTCTTAAACATACCCTTACCGGAAGGACCAAAATACTGATCCTGTAAAATAATTTATAGAAAAAATCAGAAAAATCTTTGTATGAATTTCTTTTAGTGACTTATTACAAATTTCTTCACCCCGGTGTTATTACTACAGGTCCATTTTAGAAAATAAATTCCTGGCAGCAATTGACTGGTTTCAATTTTTTTACTGTTTACAAAACGATCCCTGTCTAATAATTTTCCATTGATATCAGTTATGATGTATTCAGCAGTTTCTTTAAATCCTGATTGTATATAAAGCGGCTGTCCTCTGTGTAAAATGTTAGGATATAATTTAACAGCACCGGTGTCTGTTTGCTGCTGATCATTCAGCATCCGCAGGGCTGTTACATTCACATTGAACACATCTTTTAAACAACCAGAATCATCTGCTACTATATAGCTTGTATTTACAGCAGGTGCCACAATAATGGAACGGGTAGTAGCACCTGTTGACCATTGGTAAGTTCCGGTCCAGGAAGGCCACAGTGTAATACTGTTTCCAGATATTAAACTTACCGTGTTAGTTTTGTTTACGTTTTTCATGATGGAAAAATTATCCCGGATTACTCCATCACTTCCAATCCATTTTGCTGCCAGCCGGTTGTTCTCCACTTCAATATAGAGTGCACCACCGTTGGTTGTATTTGAATAATACATAGCATTATGCGGATAACCGGCAGAGGTGCCCCCCAGCTGACCTGCAGATCCAATCAATGCATATACAATACCGTTGCGTACAGCAGTAGTGTTTTTTACATAAGCACAGGAATTAACACTGCCGTCATACCTGGCGCTTGAAGAGCTTAATGCATGTGCAGCCAGGCTGAATGTACTTTCCAATCCATAATGCCCGTTAAGTAAAAAACTTCTTTCATAAGAATGACTGTGGCCATTCAGCACAAGATCCACTTTATATCTTTCTAAGACCGGCACAATACGCTGGCGCATCTTAACCAGCTCTGTTTCTGTATCACTGTTATGAGATCCTTTTGTATAAGGCGGGTGATGAAAATACACTACGGTCCATTGTTGTGTATTGGCTGCCAAATCTTTTTTTAACCAAACTGCCTGTTTACCCAAAGTATCATATAACCTGGTACTGCCCGTTTCCCATCCATAAGAATCCAATGCCACAAAATGTACATTTCCATAATTGTAGGAATAATATGCTTCTGTACCAGAAGCCACTCCTCCAGCCTGTGCATTGGTTGGCAAAGTAAATATGCTGTAGTAAGGGATCAGATGGTCTGCCTGTCTTGCTGCGCTATTGGCATAATCATGATTGCCCGGTGCAGGCCATAGTACATGGTTCTTTGTTAAACTGTTCTGGTAAATATTAAAGAAGTTAGTTTGATATTCTAAATCTGAGCCGGTATTGTAAGCATTGTCTCCAAGCAATATCCAGGCATCCGTATAATTTGTTCCGTTAAATGTTTGCCAGGCATTGCGTACGTTCACCTGGTTGGTAGAATTATTACCCATATCACCCATGGCCAATATCCTAATTTTTTGTGTGCTGCCAACCACCGGCATGGTTTTAAAATAATTATTACCATCTCCCTGCAACACTTGAACAGATGATCCGATACTGTAATAGTAACGGGTGTTTGTAGTAAGCCCTGTAAGTGTAACTGCATGTTCTGTTGTAAGAGCAGCATCTGTAAATGATTGTGTTAAACTACCCA
>JAYVLZ010000226.1:0-3484 GCA_043759175.1 Chitinophagaceae bacterium
TGCGGATTTAACTGCCCCGGTTATTACGTTTACCCCATTAGGCGGCACTTGTACTTTAACAGGTGTTACATTAACAGCTACAATTACTGATGTAAGCGGTGTGCCTACTTCAGGTATTGGCTTACCAAGATTATTCTGGAAAGTAAATGCAGGAGCTTATACTGCTGTTACAGGTACATTTGTTAGCGGCAGCACTTATACATTTGGTACATTTGGCGCAGGTGTGGTAGGTGATGTTATTTCATATTATATAGTAGCACAGGATGGCGCAGCTACTCCAAATGTGACTTCAAACTCTGCAGTAGGCGCTGGTGCATATACTGCTAACCCTCCAACTGCAGGTACTCCGCCAACTACCCCAAATACTTTTGCATTACAAAATTCTTTAGGCGGAACTTATACGGTAGGTTCTACAGGAACTTACTTAACAATAACTGCGGCTGTTGCAGCTTACAATACTTCATGCTTAACAAGTGCAGTTGTATTCAGCTTAACAGATGCTTCTTATACTGAAGCTGCTGCAATGACAATTAATGCCAACTCATTTGCAAGCGCAACTAACACACTTACTATTAAGCCAACACTTCCAGCTACTACTATTGCAGTAACAGGCGGAAGTGCCACAGCAATATTTATATTAAATGGCGCAGACTATGTAACAATAGATGGTTCTACAACCGCTACTGCTAATACAGTTTGCCCTCTTTCTGCTGCCAGCCGTGATTTAACTATCACCAATACAAACGCTGGTACATCAAGTGCTGTGGTATGGTTGCAGACTGCAACTGCTGATGGTGCTACTAACAATACTGTTAAGAACTGTAACCTTGTTGGTAATACTAACATTACTACTTTGTTTGGTGTGGGTTCTGGTTCTTCCACCATATCTACAAGCAGTGCAGGAACTGGCAATAACAATAACTCCTTTGTGAATAATAATATCAGCAAAACACAGTTTGGTATTTATTCAGGAGGCTTAAGTACTGCCAGTAAAAATTCAGGGAATAGTATTAATCAAAACCTGATTAATACTGTTTCTCCAAACAATATTGCCCTGGGCGGTATATTGGCAAGTTTCGAAAACAACATCACCATTAGTGGCAACAGCATATCCGAGATAAATGGTTCTGCAGACCGTTTTGCAATCAGTGCTGGTTTTGGTACTTCGTTTAGCGGCTCAACTACTGTTTCATCTGAAGTTACCAATGCCACCATTACTAATAACGTTATCGGTAATGTAATTGGCACTGGCACCAACACTTCTTTTGGTATTGCTTTGAGTGCTGCTACAAGCGGTACTTCACTCATTGCAAACAACATGGTGTATGGTGTTTCCCATAACGCTACTTCGCCAGACATTGCAGCAGGTATTGCTGTAGGTGGTGGCACAGGTTCTACAACTAATATTTTTCATAATACTGTATCAATGCAGGGAACAGTTACAGGGGCTACTGCAGCCACTCAAACCTCGGCCTGCCTTGCTATAACAGCTACCACTGCACCAACTTTGGTAGATGTTCGCAATAACATTTTCAGCAATACACAAGCCAATAACTCTGGTACAACTATGCGTTTTACCGCTATTGCACTTGGTTATTCATCCACGCTTGGAAACTACAGCGGCCTTACCAGCAATAACAACGACCTGATTGCTGCCGGTTCGCTTGGTACTTACACAGTAGGTATCACAGGCGGCATGACTGGTACCAACAGAACAACACTTGCTGCATGGGTTACAGAAACAGGAAAAGATGGCGCTTCAGTAAATGTGGCACCAGTATTTACTTCAGCTACTGATTTACATCTTGTACCAGCAAGTAATGCTACAATAAATGACCTTGGCACACCAGTATCTGTTACAACTGATATTGATTGTACTATCAGGAGTGTAACAACACCAGATATGGGTGCAGATGAATTTGCTGCTCCAAACTGTACAGGTGCTACAGGTGGTACCGCTTCAGGAAGCAATACTTTCTGTGGTTCTGGTACACCAACTATCACAGCAGCTGGTTATTCAAGTGGCCTCACTACAGTTTACCAATGGTATTCTTCAACAGTTATTGGTGATTATCCAAATGCAGGCACTGCGGTAGGTGGCCAAACAAACCCTGCTTCATTATCAACAGGTGTAGTAAGCACAACATCTTACTACTGGTTAAGGGTTACTTGCGGCGCTAATTCCGCAGTTGATAATTCTACAATGGTTACAATTACGGTTAACCCGGTTCCGGGTGCAGTTACTGTTAACGGCGCAGGTACATTCTGTACAAGCACTACTATAACAGCTTCTGGCGGGTCTGGCGGTACAATTAATTTCCAGGGTACAACATCTAATGGCACTTCTGCTGTAACCCCTTCCACATCTGAGGTAATCACCACTTCAGGCACTTATTATTTCAGGGCCGTGGCTGCTGGTTGTTTTGGAGTAGAAGGTTCTGCGGTTGTAGTTATTCAAACACCGGCAGGTATTACCGGTACACCTGCAACTATTTGTGCAGGCGGAAGCAGTTCAATATCAGCAAGTGCAGCTAACTGTACTGGTTTTGTAAATTCTGGTACTTCACTTGCCGGAACATTTACTGCTGGTGATGCACAGGCATTGCGCCCAGCTACTTCAATTGTAAATACTTCTACTTGTAGTTTTGATGCAACAATACTGAGAGGTTATCAGGCACAACCATTCCAGGTAAGTGTAAGCGGTACTTATACTTTTGATATGACATCGACAGACGATGGGATGGCATATATCACTACAGGTGCATTTGTACCAGGCAACTGCGGCGGTGGTGGCACATGGATTAAAGGCGATGATGACAGCGGCCCGGGAAATGATCCACAGTTATCAATGCCATTAACTGCAGGTGTTACTTATACATTGTATTCAACAACCTACTTTACAGCTAGCGGCAACTCAACTGCAGCTTATAGCTGGACAATTACTCCTCCGGGCGGTGGCCAGATTATGTTGCCAGGCAGTGGTGTTATTGCATGGTATACTGCAGCTTCTGGTGGTTCATCTTTTGTAACTGCTCCTTCATTTGTTCCAGAATTAACTGCTGGCTCAGGTTTGGCAAATACAAATACACCAGGCACAACTACATACTATGCAGCTTGTTCATTAAGCCCTGCATGCCGTACAGGAGTTAACTATATTATCAATGCAAACTATACTGTTACTGCATCTTCAGGCCCTAACGGAACTGTTACACCAGCAGGCGTAACTACGCTTTCATGTGACGGTACAGGAGACCAGACTGATAATATTACACCTGATCCGGGTTATTTAATTACAGATTTAATTGTTGGTGGTACTTCAAACACCGCATTAACAACAGGAACGTATGCAACTGGTGGTACTTATGATTTCATCAATGTAGGTGCAAATACTACCATCAGTGCAACATTTGCTATTGCTTGTGTGAATGTTGGTATCACTTCTGCCACAGCTTCACCAGTTGGCCCATTATGTTCTGGCCAAACC
>JAYVLZ010000227.1:0-11188 GCA_043759175.1 Chitinophagaceae bacterium
TTGACCCGAACAAAAAAAGTAAACAAATACAAGCGCAAAAAAAACAATCTCCTTTTTATTTGCTGGGTTCATTTGGTGCAGACATAGGCAGTGTAAAATTATTTTCATTTAACAACAGTTCATTGGCTGCTAAGTATGGTATAGGAATCGGGTATCAGTTAAATAATAAGTGGAGTGTACAAACAGGATTTTATGCAGGAAGGAAAAAGTATGCGGCAGGTCCCAATGATTATCATGCTAAAGAACATTCGTACTGGAGTTATGTCCAAATAACTAAAGTAGATGCCGTATGTATGATATATGAAATTCCAATAGCGGTTCGGTACAATTTTTTGCGGAAAGCTTCTCTTTCCTATTATGCTACTGCAGGGTTGTCATCTTATTTAATGAAGAAGGAAGATTATAATTACTATTACATCAGGTACAATATTCCCCATGAAGCATATTATAGTTATACAGGTAATGCACATTTTCTTTCTACGTTTTCTCTTTCCGCCGGGGTGGAGAAAAAATTATCAAACACTCTATCACTACAACTTGAGCCATCCGTAAGCCTGCCTTTATCCGGGGTGGGAGATGGGAAAGTAAAATTATTTTCCACGGCAATTATGGTGGGTGTAAAATATCTTCCGTTTAAAAAAAGAAAATAGAAAATATTCATTGATATTTTGTTGGGCAACCCTTGCAATCTGTTTTTCGTTTCAATAAAAAACATTTTGTATGAGCAACAAATTATTGATCTCTCCCAAAGTTTATTCAGTTCTGGTTTTATCACTGTGCATTTTTTCATGCAGTAAAAAAGATTCAAACCCTCCTGCACCGACTGACCCATGTACAGACAAAACAATTACTATTACACCAACAGTTGTTGCCTCCACTACTTGTGGAGCTAACGGCAGCATAACTATTGCGGCAGCAGGTAGTACTGGTTTTACTTATAAATTGAATAGTGGCGGAACTTACCAGTCTGCAACAGTATTTAATAGTGTGAGTGCAGGCACCTATACTGTTTTTGTAAAAGATGGTGCCGGTTGTGAAAAATCTACTTCTGTAACTGTTAACGCTGAAGGAAATGCCGGACCACTCTTTACTGCTGTAAAAGATTTAATGACCACCAAATGTCAGAGTTGTCATAACAATACAGTACAGAATGGAGGAATGAACTGGGCAGTGGATTGTAATATTGTAGTTAATAAATCAAATATCAATAACCGGGCGGTTGATAAAGGTACGATGCCTCCTTCAGGTCCATTAGCAGCCGATGAAAAAGCTATTATCACAGATTGGATAAATGCCGGAGGAAATTATACAGACTGATTTTTCCAGTAAAAGTAAATACTTCATATAGTGGTTGTGTGTAATCATCTGTTTCAGAAGGATTTTTAATGCTTTAAAGATTATTTAAAATTTGCTCCTGAATAAGATAAATTAGCTATTCTGTAAAAATATCTGCCAGACTTTATAAATATTTGGAATTTTTTGTTCAGCATGCTATCTTCGCCGTTCCTTATCAAAGGAGAACGAAAACTATATTTATTCACAACCCAAAAAAATTTCTATTTTTTATGGCTGTTAAAATGAGACTGCAACGTCATGGGTCTAAGAAAAGACCTTTTTACTTCATCGTTGTAGCAGACGGAAGAAGCCCCCGGGATGGCAAATTCATTCAGAAATTAGGTACGTACAATCCGTTGACTGTTCCTGCAACAATCCAGATTGATCGTCAAAAAGCCTTAGACTGGTTACACAAAGGTGCTCAGCCAACTGACACGGTGCGTCGTATCCTTTCTTTTAAAGGTGTACTGTTTTTGAAGCATTTGCTGAGGGGTGTAACCCTTGGGCTGTTTGATGAATCAGTTGCTATGCAAAAATTTACCGCATGGATGTCTGAGCATGATGCTCAGGTTTCTAAACGCCAGGGTGCTCATAAAAAAGTACGCCAGGACAGCAGGAACAGACCTGTGGTAAGAAAAGTAGAAGCAGCCCCATCAAACGAACCTCCTGCCAGCGCCGAAGAAACTAAAACAGAAGAATAAAATACCTCTGTTCCGTTAAATCTTTAAGCAATCTCTTTTGAGGTTGCTTTTTTTATTTTGTATCAAACAAAGTGGAAAGATATTATCAACAGGCCGAATCCAGTAAATTGCAAAGTATGAGTCAGTATTTTAAGATAGGGAAATTAGCAGCCAGCCATGGGCTCAAAGGAGATCTGGTACTACAGCACAGCCTTGGTAAGAAAACTTCCTTAAAAGGATTAGAGATATTATTTCTGGAACTGGGCAAGGATAACTTTATGCCCTACTTTATAAGCGGCACTACTATAAAAAGTGATACTGAAATTTTTATAAAATTAGAAGGGGTAGATAACAAAGAGGTGGCAAGAAAATTAACACCCAAAGAAGTATGGTTAACAGAAGAAGATTTTAAAAAATTTGCTGCCAAATCTTCTCCCATCGCTATGCTGGGTTTTAGCCTGATAAATGACGGAGAAAATTTAGGTGAGATATTAGAAGTGATAGAGCAACCCCACCAGATATTGTGCAGCATTCTGCTGGATGGTAAGGAAGCATTAATTCCAATTCACCAGGATTCTCTGGAAAAAATTGACCAAAAAAACAGGCAGGTCTTTGTTACACTTCCGGATGGGTTATTAGATATTTACCGGTAGTTTATTTTGTAAATTAGTGCTGTGAATAAAGAGCCGCAAAGAATAATAGCACATTTTGATCTTGATTCCTTTTTTGTATCGGTGGAGGTATTGAATAATCCATCTTTAAAAGGGAAGCCAGTAATTGTGGGCGGCAGCGAAAGAGGTGTGGTAGCAGCATGCAGCTACGAAGCAAGAAAATTTGGAGTTCACTCCGGTATGCCATCAAAAAAAGCATTGCAGTTATGTCCACAGGCCATTGTATTAAAAGGTACGAGGGGAGATTATGGCAGGTATTCCAGATGGGTTACCAATATCATTGCAGACAAAGCACCCTTATTTGAGAAGGCTTCTATTGATGAATTTTATCTTGACCTTACCGGCATGGATAAGTTTTTTAATCCGCTGCAATGGACTATTGACCTGAGAAACCAGATAATTGATGAAACAAAATTGCCTATTTCATTTGGTCTTTCCTCTAACAAAATGATGGCGAAAATTGCCACAAATGAAGCTAAGCCCAATGGCTATCTGCAAATTCCGTTTGGTAAAGAAAGTGAATTTTTAGCCCCGCTAGCGGTTAACAAAATTCCCGGTGTTGGTGATCATACGCATGAAGTATTAAAGTCGATGGGAATTTATACGATTGCTGATATTTCAACTAAAACAAAAGATGAATTAGAAAACAGGCTTGGCAAATGGGGACTGGATCTGTGGCAGAAAAGTTTTGGCATCCATAACAGTGAGGTAGTGCCTTATCATGAATCAAAATCCATATCATCAGAAAATACTTTTGAAGAGAATAAAACCGATATCAGATTTTTAATGAGTGAACTGGTAAGGCTTACAGAAAAAATTGCTTTTGAATTAAGACAGGATAAAAAATTTGCAGGCTGTGTTACCGTAAAAATCCGTTACCCTGATTTTGAAACTACTTCCAAACAAATTACTGTTCCTTATACCTCTTCAGATGATGAAATCATTCCAGTAGCAAAAGAATTATTTCGTAAACTCTATAAAAAAGGCCGGCCAGTAAGATTGTTGGGAGTTCGGTTAAGTGATTTATCAAACGAAGCCGTTCAGGCAAATTTATTTGATGATAAAGAAAAAAAAATTGACTTGTATAAAGCGATTGACGATGTAAAGAACAGGTTTGGAAAATTAAAAATAAAAAGAGCTTCTTCAAATTAGGATCGAAATATCTTCATTCAATATATTTTAACTGCATGGTTTCCTTTTAAGCCAAAATAAGTTCAATATGATCATGGCTTTTTACAATGTCAACAATTATTTTAAAAAGGGTTTCCCCATTATGCTTTTTTGCTGATTCTAAATCAGTCTTTACAAAATCAATATTTGTCGAGTGGCAAGTTTTCAATTGTTCTGAAAGATGTTTTATTGTTTCATCCCAACCGAGATATTTTTGGCTTTTAGCACTATTAGCCCAAATTAATTTAATGTGATCTTCATACTCGAAAACTCCAAAGCCTCCATATAAAACATCATTAAATGCATTTAAGTTCCTACCAATTTTAAAGTCTAAATTCTTGGTTAGTTTATTTTCTATTTCGTCGTAGAAAGTCTGAAGAGATGAAAATTTATTTCCGTCAATAATTATTGAAAGCTTCTCCATAATTTACCTAAAGGTTCGCAAAATTTAACAAGAAATCTAACTATTCAAAAGAGATTTCTTTTGCGTTAAGTATTCACAACTCACCGCTTTACTTATTTGCCAACTGCCCACACGCCGCATCAATATCTTTGCCACGGCTTCTTCTCACTCTTACATTTACCCTTTGCTGAACAAGATAATCAGTGAAAGTTGTAGTGGCTTCTTCATCCGGTTTTGTAAACAGTGCTCCTGCTATTGGATTGTATTCGATAACATTTACAAGATGGGTTGGTACCTGGCGGTAAATCTTTACCAGGTTTTTTGCATCTTCAGGTGAATCATTCAGATCCTTAAAAAGAATATACTCCAGCGTTATATCATTTTTTGTTTTGTCGTAAAAATAATTCAGCGCTTCCACCAGTACATCAATGTGATTGCTTTCATTGATCGGCATTATCTCGTTTCTCTTTTTATCATCAGCAGCATGCAGGGAAAGAGCCAGGTTAAACCGTACCTGGTCATCACCCAGTTGTTTGATCATTTTAGCCACACCTGCTGTGGATACCGTTATCCGTTTAGGACTCATGGCCATACCATCATTTGCTGTTAAGCGATCTATTGATTTCAATACATTTTTGTAATTGAGCAGGGGCTCACCCATGCCCATAAAAACAACATTGGATAATTTTTTATTGAATGTTTTTTCTGATTGTTCATTGATTAAAGCCACCTGGTTATAAATTTCATCATAATCAAGATTACGTTTTCTTTCCATTTTACCAGTGGCGCAAAACTTACAGGTAAGGCTGCAACCGATTTGGGAAGAAACGCAGGCGGTATTTCTTTTTTCTGTAGGTATTAAAACTCCTTCAAGCTTATGACCATCATAAGTAGAGAATCTGGATTTGATGGTGCCATCACTGCTATATTGAGTGGCATCTATGGTTAAAGAAGGAAAAGAAAATTGATCTGACAGGTTGGTACGCAATTCTTTAGACACATCCGTCATATCTTCAAAGTTTTGGGCATTTTTTTTCCATATCCATTCATGTACCTGTTTGGTCCTGAATTTTTTTTCACCAATGGATGCAAAATACGCTGCTAACTCCTCAAGGCTCAGGTGGCGTATGTTTTGTTTCATTTCACTCATGGCGCAAAGATATGAAATGCCAGCGCTTTTCAGCAGCAGCAACCATTCTTTAGAGAACAATCACAGCATTTTGATAGAGTAAAAAATTGTATTGGGTCGTTTTATGAGATATGGTTAGTAAAAATAAAGTTCCATTTCGTTCCTGATTTATTTGGATTCTATTTGCATGATTCTCTGCATAGAATTATATTCGTGTTTCCAGGCTAATATCTTAAAATGAAAATATCAAATCAGCAAGATCTGCCAATCAATATTCCCGTGCAGAAAATTAAAAAGGTTTTATCAGCAATTATTATTTTAAATATTTTGTTGCTGTTTGGCACCTGGCTGGATAACAGCAGGCTTGCCTATACATCAAGTTTTTCTGTAAACCTGCTGATGGCGCAGTTTAATTTTGCAAAAGAAAACGTGGCAGCCGCCTGGTATTCATCTATGTTGCTGCTTGTTGCCGGGCTTATAGCTGCATGGTGTTTTATTACTGATATGCAGCGTTTCACTAAACCAAAAGAACGTATTTTAAATTATGGCTGGATCGTTGTTTCTATGATTTTTATTTTACTATCATTTGATGAGATGGGATCGTTTCATGAAATGATTGGGGAAACAACATTATTTCAAAAAGCAGGAAATAATAAAGGTGGAGGCTGGTATGTGTTTTATGCACTGATAGGATTGGTGGCTGTTTTTATGATCTCTTTTTTTATTGTGAAGTTTAAAACTAACAGGAAAGCACTTCTTTTAACGGTGCTGGCTGTTTTGCTTTTTGTAAGTAATCCTTTGCAGGAGAAATATGAAATGAGCAGTTGGCGGAATTCAGCTAACCCTGATTTATGGCGCAGGCCTGGTTTTTTTCTTTTGCTGGAAGAAGGGTCGGAAATTTTTGCTTCCTTTTGCTTCCTCTATTCATTTATACTTTATTTAATGGGAGCAATTAAAAAAAATGATAAACTTCAGTCTGCAAAAGGTTTACAGATAACATTGAAAATGAAAAGTAATTTTATTTTTTATTTTATTGGGTTTATAAGCTTGCTTGGTTTTATAATGATTTTGGTAAAACTTAATGCATGGAATATTGCCGGTAACGATAATGGTATATCTCAAAACTGGTTCCCCAGTATCATATCTTTCCTGGCATTTTTATTCAGTATATGTGTTTTCTTTTTTTATAAAAAGTCATCGCTTAACAGGAAAAACATTTATTTAGCACTTATATTTATAAGTATTATTAGTTCTGTTTTTTTCGGCAGTAATATTTATTCTTACCGGGAAAGTTTGGTGTCAAAAATACCTTATATCTTTTTACTGTTAACAATAGTTACGGGAGCATTGGCGGTATTAAAATTACAGGGAATACATGTTAAAATATGTCTGCTGGCCTGGATATCATTTATGGCAATGTCAGTTTTTAGCAAGGATTTTTTGCCTGCTCTATATGGTTATCTTGGTGCTTCTTTTCTTTTACTTTCGCTCTTTTTATCTTATCAAACCGATCAGCAAAAATAACTGCAAACACTGCTATTGATTGATTGTTGAAAATCACATGTTGAGTATTTCTTCCTGTATATGTTTCATCAGATGTTGTATGATTTTAATAATTCTTGTTTTTTTTACTTTCTTTGCTGTTGGTTTACCAGGCATGTTAATTAGCAATGTAAAAACTATATGGTTATTTTAGATTAACAAATTACCGGCATAAATAAAAAAATACAGCCTGCATATATGGGTACTGATGAACACTGGATTATGGTACAAGAGTCACCGCCATAGGCGGGATAAATGCGACGCAATCCCGAAAGCTTTCGGGACTGAACAAAGAATAAATGCCTGGTTCAAAAAAAAATAATTTTATGCAAACAGCTTATGTAATTGATGCCATCCGCACACCCATTGGAAAATATGGTGGTTCACTCAGCAATATAAGACCCGATGACCTGCTGGCAATGGTGATTAAAACACTGGTAAACAGAAATGCTTCCATAGATGTAAATGCTATTGAAGATGTGATAGCCGGAGCTGCTAACCAAAGTGGAGAAGACAACCGAAATGTTGGCCGGATGGCGGCATTGCTCTCCGGGCTACCCATTACGGTTAGTGGCAGTACAGTAAACCGTTTATGCGCCTCCGGGCTACAGGCAATAATGGATGCTGCAAGGGCAATTATGTGTGGAGATGGAGAAATATGCATTGCCTGTGGCGTGGAGAGTATGACGAGGGCCCCATTTGTAATGCCTAAAGCTAATGCAGCTTTTGCAAGAGAACCACAAATTTTTGATACCACCATGGGCTGGCGTTTTATTAATAAAGACCTGGCTACAAAATATTATCCTTACCCGATGGGTGAAACTGCGGAGAATGTGGCAAAGCAATGGAACATCAGCAGGCATGCACAGGATGAGTTTGCTTTGGAGAGCCAGGATAAATATGCAAGGGCACATGCAGATAATAAATTTGCTGAAGAACTAATACCGGTGCAGGTGCAGGTGGGAAAAGATGTTGTTGAATTTGATAAAGACGAACATCCAAGAACCACTTCAATGGAAAAATTAGCCCACCTGAAACCTGCATTTATAAAGGATGGTACGGTTACCGCCGGCAACAGCAGCGGTATTAATGATGGTGCTGCAGCCATGTTGATTGCCAGCGAAACTGCTGTGGAAAAATATGGATTAAAGCCAATGGCTAAGATTGTAAGCATGGCAGTGGCTGGTGTTGACCCTGCCGTGATGGGTATTGGCCCGGTGCCTGCCACTATTAAGGCATTATCAAGAGCAGGTTTATCAGTAAATAATCTTGACCTGATAGAATTAAATGAAGCTTTTGCTTCTCAGTCCATCGCCTGCATTCATGAACTGGGTTTAGATCTGGAGAAAGTAAATGTAAATGGTGGAGCTATTGCACTGGGTCATCCGCTGGGATGCAGTGGTGTTAGAATTTCAACTACACTGCTGCATGAACTTAAAAAACGTAAAGGTAAATATGGCCTGGCTACAATGTGTATTGGTGTGGGGCAGGGCGCTGCTGTGGTGTTTGAAGGGTTGTAGTTGCTGGTTAAAAATTATTATTTCAGATAATGATAATGAAAAAAAATGCAAGCGGAGATATTTTATTTTTTCCCCACCTGCATTAATCATTTGTTTGTTTTGCTTCTAACTGTAAATTATTTTTTTAACTGAAAACCAGGGTGGCCGCATTGCCACATGGCAAAAGCGAACTGGTCAGCAAAATTGGCAAAGGTTACCGACTTGTCTTCTGTAAAATGCCCGTTATCATAATTCACTTTCATTAATACGGGCTTGCCTGAAGTGCTGGCCTGTTGCAATGCAGCGGCAAACTTACCGGGCTGCCATGCAATCACCCGTGGGTCATTCCATCCGCCCACACAAATTACTGCAGGATATTTTTTATCTTTTATCACATGCTGCATTCCATCCATTTCATACAATGCCCTGCATTCCACACTGTCTTTAACGGTACCAAACTCCGGGATATTAGCAGGGCCGTTTGGTGAAAATTCTAACCGCATGGCATTGGCACAACCCACATTGCAAATGACTGCTGCAAACAGGTCTGGCCTTTCGGTAACAGCCCTGCTGATCAGGATGCCGCCTGCACTGGTACCTGTGCCTGCTAACTTATTTGCAGCAGTGTAGCCCTTTGCAATTAAATATTCAGCACAACTGTTAAAGTCTTTCCAGGTATTTGGTTTGGTGGTTTTGTAGCCGGCTTTGTACCAGGCTTCTCCCTTTTCACTGCCTCCACGAACATGTGGTATGGCAATCACCACTCCTTTTACAGCCAGTGAGTTTTCTAAATAATTAAAGTAGGGGGACATGCTGCTGCCATAAGCTCCATAACTGTCCATTAAGCATACATTGCTGCCATCAAGCTTAGTTCCTTTTTTATAAATGATGGAAAGCGGAACCATTGTCCCATCGTGCCCTTTCACTTCCACCTCTTCCACCTGCAGGTCTTTATAAGCATCAGGGTAAACGGGTGGTTTATTAAAAGTGCTGGCTGTAATAATATCTGTTACAGCATTCAGGTTAAATTCAGTATTGGGTTTATTCCAGGATGAAATCCCTATAAAGCAATTGTTAGTGGTATTATCCAAACAAAAGATATAAGCGGAGCCGGAGTAGGGTAATTTTATTTCTGTTGTTTTCTTTGTGGCAAAATGATATTTATAAAGATGATTGTTGATGCCATCGCTGTAAGTGAGCAATAAATAATCTTTGCAATGTGTAATGGATTCCAGCGTCTGGTCTTGTTTTTCAGGTGCAATGATTTCGGCATTATTCCAGTCAGGGTTTGTTAAAGTAGTATGAATAAGCTTGTAGTTTTTAGCATCCCTGTATGTAATGGCAAATACATCATCACCAATTATTTCCCGGCCCCTCACAATTTTATCTTCTGGTTTGCACAATATTTTCCAGTCAATTTTACCAGAACTAAACTGGGATGCAGGAGCATAGTAGGTAAACATTTCCTGCCGTACATTACTCAAATCAGAAAAAATATAATTCCTTGAATCCTTATTTAAATAAGCAAAGGGAAGGTCATTGGCTTTGATGCCTAAATTTGGATAGCTTTCGTTGCTGAAAAAATCAATATCATTTTTTACATCTTCATTCAGGCGGTGCAATTTTGATTTGGTATTCAATTCAAATTCAGGGCTGGTATTATCGCCTGTTTTTTGAGAAAAATAAGTAAAGGATTTGTTGTCAAACGTCCAGCTGATGGGGCCAAACCAGCTTGGGTAAATAGCCTCCGGTAAAAATGTTTTTGTATCAACATCCATCACTTTAATGGTTGAAATTTCTGCACCTGCTTCTGAATAAGAGATGATCAGTTTTTTGCCGTCATAACTGGGAAGGGCGCTTTGTATGGATAATGTTTTGCCGGTGATATAAGTGGTGGGATCAAACAGTAATTGTTCATTTCCGCTCATGCCTTCCCGGTAATACAGTTTGCTTACATTTTCCCCGGGCATTGTTTTCCTGTAAAATATTCTGCCATTTTCATAAACCCTTCCGTTGATACGGGGTGGTTGTAATTTGTCTAACATTTTCCATTCTGCAATCAGTTCATCCCTGCCGGATATTTTATTTAATACTGAATTGCCCAGGTCTGCCTGTTCCTTAAACCAGGATACCACAGCAGGGTCTTTAAAATTTTCTAACCAGCGGTAAGGGTCTTTGTAGGTAACGCCAAAATAAGTATCGCTGCTGTCCACTGTTTTTACAGCAAGATAATTGTATTGTGCTGTTGATAATAGAAAACAGCAAAACGTCACCGGAAATGTGATTAATTTTTTCATAAACGATTCAATTTTTATTTTTAATTAAGGGTTGTGATACACCTGTTGATAACTGAAAAATCAGGTACAAAAAATAAGTAAGCCAGCAGGTTTGTCGAAGGAAGGATAATAATTTTTCAGGACCGGGCAGCCGCAGTATTCAATTAATGAATGGTAAGATAATAATTAAAATTTATGAGGTCAATTTAATTTTAGTAAAAGGTTTTTTACCAGCCGGTGGTTTATTATTACTGATAAAAGTAAAAGCAATAGGGCAACAACTATCACCAGCCAGTGAATCATAACAGGCAGGTCATCCCTGTCATTCATCGCATATTGCTGAAAGCTCCACTGGAATATTGCAGTGATAATAAGTGCAGCTAAAATAATAATGGCATATACCGGTATCCATCTTTTTGCAACTGTTTTACTTAACCATCCGGGTGAATAACCCAATGTGATCAATAGCTGCAGGTTGTCTTT
>JAYVLZ010000228.1:0-7640 GCA_043759175.1 Chitinophagaceae bacterium
CGGCTGGAACAGTGGCTGAATAAAGGATTGCACGGCAGCATGCAATACATGGAAAATTATTTTGATCTGCGTATTGATCCTTCCAAATTAGTTCCAGGAGCTAAGTCTGTAATTACCCTGATGATGAATTATTTTCCCGAAACAAAACAAAAAAACAATGTACCAAAGATTGCAAAATATGCTTACGGCAACGACTACCATGAAGTGATCAGAACTAAATTAAAAGAGCTGATAATAAAATTAAAAAAGGAAGTTGGTGATATTAACGGACGTGGCTTTGTTGACAGTGCTCCTGTTTTAGAAAGGGCCTGGGCCCAAAAAAGTGGATTGGGCTGGGTAGGTAAAAATGGAAACCTGATCAATAAAAAAAGCGGCAGTTTCTTTTTTATTGCTACGCTGATTGTAGATATAGAACTGAAATATGATAACTCTTTTATAAAAGATTATTGCGGTACCTGCACACGCTGCATTGACAGTTGCCCAACAGACGCAATACTGCCGGATAAAGTGGTAGATGGGAGTAAATGCATCAGTTATTTTACCATTGAATTAAAAGATGCATTGATACCTGATGAGATGAAAGGAAAATTTGACAACTGGATGTTTGGCTGCGATACCTGCCAGGATGTGTGCCCCTGGAACCGCTTTAGTAAACCAACTAAGGAAATTAATTTTAAACCGCTTCCTGCTATTTTAAATTTTAGCAGTAATGATTGGGAGGAGTTAACAGAAGAATCTTTTAAAATAATTTTTAAAAATTCCCCTTTAAAAAGAAGCAAGTTTAATGGGGTGAAAAGAAACTTAAAATTTATAGACTGTTAGAACTGGTAACCCATTCTAAAAGCAATGCTGCTAAATTTATGATGCGTATCTAAAATTCCGGGCATGCCATAAGCATCAACGGAAAATCCTGTTTGCCGGATATTTTTAATTGTACTTCCTCCGCTAAAAAAAATATTATTCTTTTTTGAAATTTTTATTTTATACCCTATGCCAACATCTGTATAAAAACCTCCGCTTGTTTCCACCGTTGAAAAAGCAGTAAATGATTTTTTATTTTTTGCAACTATATTCCTTCCTGCATTTATATATATAAACAGGCTATTGTTCTTAGTTGGAAAACTTTTTTTAACAGCTGCAAACAACGGCATTAGCTCCCGGTAATAAAGATCAATACCAAAGCCTGCACCAATAAACCAGTTATTATATTCAAAGCCATTTTCTGTTTGGGCTGTAAATGCAACAGGTAATTTTCCGGTAACAAATCCAACAGAATTATAAGAGCAGAAAATTACTTTCTTTTTCTGGGCAACCACATCTGTATAAAATAAAAACCCAGCGATCCATGCAAATAAATACTTCATTCAACATTAATTTTTGTTTGATCATTTTAAAACCAGTAATAAAGTTTGATGCTTATTCTTTGAAATTGGTACTTATAAATTTCAGGTTTGGGTTCAGGTTGTGGAGGAACACAGATTTCACAATACGGTAAATATTTTATTGTTTCACTTTGTTCTTTGTAAGAATAACCGGCACTTAATCCAAAGCCCATTTTATTTTTCAGCGATACTTTATATCCCATGCCTGCTTCATAAAACAATCCGCCTTTTTGATTATGCGATAAAATAGTCTGCCACCAGTTGTTTACTTTTTGATTGTTTCTCAGCCAACTGAAATTATACCCGGCAGCACCGTATAAAAAAAACGCATTCATCTTTTTACCAAACATATTTTTAAAATCAACATACACGGGAACACTTCTTTTTGAACTATAATAATCCATACCTGCCCCCAAACTTAGTACCCATGCATTTTTTTTAATGCCACCCAGTAACTGAAATTGTGGAACGGTTTTATCAGTTTGTCCTTCCATAATTCCTCCCTGAAGCGTCATAACAAAAACAGGTGGCTTTTTACTTTGGCTTTGTACTGCTGAAATAAACAGGCAAAAGAATATTGCCAATTTAATCCTTTGGTTCGCTCTCATTTTAGTTGCTTAAAGGTATTTTGCTCAATTGATGAATGTTGCCGGTATCGCTGTAATCAAATTGGTAAAGACCATCTTTAGCAACTACGATAGCAATATTTCCATAAGCTATCACATCATATGTTTCCATTCCTGTTATTTGTTTTATCAATGTTATATTATTTACATCAGCCGCATTTAAAACACGTAGCCCATCAGCGCCATCGCAGATAAATAACAAATCGCCATCTTTAGAAAGGCCATGCGGATTGGTCATATCATATTTCTTAAGCAGCACCGGCGCATTCATATCTTTAATATCAACCACCTGCAGTTCGTTTATAAAACCGGCACACCTTGTACCGTTTCTTAATGTAACATAAGCATAGTCATCATCAGCAATAACAGGGTCGCATACACGTGCATGTAAAAAAGTGCCTTTTGCTACCGGGCTGCCTGGCTGGGAAATGTCATAAATAAACATGCCGTTATTTGATCCGATAAAAAGATTATTTTTAAAAGGATAGATTGTTTCTACACCCCCGATAAGATTAATAATTTTTTCAACAACAGGGTCCTGCTCTGCAGTAATATTTATTGATTTCAAATCTGCTTGTCCAACTGCATACATATAATCATTAACCAGTGCAAACCTTGCCATTGACCCTGCAATACCTACCGGAGAACCACCTGAGTATGCGGCACTGCTACTAAGCATACCGGCATCCATGAAAACACCTCTATTACCCAAAAAAACAGGCATGTCAACATTGTAATCAGTAACCGTAGTATCATGCCGCAGCCAGCTATAAATCGTTTTTGTATTGTCGGCATTAAAACCCTCGTAATACCTTTCTGGAAAAACATTGTCAACAATTTTTTTTGTAACTATATTAATTTGATCGCTGATGTCAATAACAAGCAAATCGGTATAAAGGTCTGCATACAGCGTATTTCCTTTTACAGCAATATCAACATTACCGGGAATATTAATAAATGCTTTATTCACAGGCGAAGATGGGTTGCTGTTGTCAATGATGTGAACACCCTTGTTAATTTCGTTTAAAAAAATATAATTGCCTTTGATAAATAATTTACCGGGAGCTTTTATTTCAGTTGGCTGATCTGATTTGATGCTTTGCCTCACTTCTTCTGATGTTTTGTAAACCGGCTCAAACCATGTATAAGAATAAGTGTGGGCTACTTTATCCTTTACACATCCAATAAATAATAAAGAAAAGAAAACAGCAGTTGCAAACAGCAAAAATTTTTGTTGAGCTTTCATGATGATCTGTTTTTAAATGATTAGCAGTGTTATGAAAAATTTTGGTGAGGCGTTAGAAAACAAACTACCTGTTAGCAGGTATAATAAATCTGACAAGTGTATAAAAGAAAAGGTTGCAGTATAAGAAAGATATTTATAATTTTCTCTGTAGTTGTATTCCCAAAAAACTATAATGTGTTTTGTAATATAGTCCTCTGTTGCCAACAGGTATAAGGCTGTAATAAAATTGAGGGCCAATCAGCCATTGCGGTTGTTGCTTTTTTAAAATTGCAAATGATAACCCTGCGGAGAGGCCCATAATATTTTTATTAAAATAACTGTTGTCATTAAAATACCGCCCCTGCAGTCTGTCAAATTGCAATGCATCTGCACTAAACAATCTTGAAAAACTAATGCCTGCATTCCAATAAAGCGGAAGTTTTTTTCCTTTGCCAATCAATGACTGAAGTTCCACCGGCACTTGTACAAAATGATATTTATTATGATATTCATTCATACTGCCTGTTGCAAAACTTCTTTCTAACACTCCGCTTAGTGGGTTGCCTGTTCTGATATAAGTTCCTGCATTTTGATAACCAACACCTACGGATAGACTGGTTTTAGTTGATAATTTTTTGCTTGCTTTTAAAACCACACTAAACGAAATACCTGATTTTACAGTGGAGGGTTGAAAATAACCACTACTATTAAGAGGAGGAACTCCATTACTATTTGTCATATCTAAGTAGCTGCCATAATATTGTGCATTGGCAATCTGCCCCAGGTAACTGTTACCGGTAAAAAATTTACCGCCGGAAACAACTGCAAAAAACTCCCATTTATTATTTTTCTTTTTTGTAGTAACTGTTTTTGTATTATTTATTTTTTGTTCCTGCTTCTCTTCTTTAACTGTGGTGCTATCAATTTTAATTAAATCTTTGCCGGAAACTATTGTTTGCTGAGTACTGTCTTTTTTAGGATAGTTAATAGTAATCACTTCTTCAGTTGCTGCTTCCTGAATATCTTTTTTCTCCGGTGTTTCCACATCATCATTTGCTGCAACCAATTCTTTATGCTGGTTAGTAATTTTATTTTTTGTAGTAGCAGTGTTTTTATTTTTTTCCTTTACGCTTATTTGTTTTGTATCATTCAAATTAATCTCACTAAAATTTTTATTGCCGGTAGTGTTTGTTTTTTTGTTTGACGAGATTATCGCTAATTCATTTTGATTCAAATTTGCCGGAGTATTTTTTAAAGATGGTTTTGTTTGAGTGATACCGGAGTTTACAGAAGCTGCTGATGTAGGTTTTTTTATTTCCAGGTCATGCAATAAAAAAGTTGTAAGCAAAAAACAAATAATCAATACTGCTGCAGGAAGCATACCAAATCTGGTTTTTTTGTTGCCTGCCAAATCAGCCTGAATGTTACCCCACACTTTTTCTGAAGGTTCAATGGTAAACCCTTCCATAATATTGTGCACCTTACCTTCTAAATTATTTTCCTGCATATTGTTCATTATTTACAATCGAAGAATATTTATCCAGCCACTCAATTAATAAATGCCTTGCCCTTGCATATTGTGATTTAGATGTCCCGTCACTGATGCCCAGCATTTCACCAATTTCTGCATGCGTAAAACCTTCCACGGCATACAGGTTAAAAATGGTTTGATAACCGGTTGGCAATTGCCTTATAATTTCTGCCAATTGTTTTGCATCTAATTTCACTACTGGATTTTCATCTGATATTGGATGAAGGGATGTTTCAGCGAACACCATTTCTGACCGGTACTTTTTATTTCGTTTTAAATAGTTAAGCGCTGTGGTAACCATAATCCGCCTGATCCATGCACCCAGTTCACCGGTGTTTTTAAAACTTCCTAAAAACTGGAACACCTTTACAAAACCTTCCTGCAGCACATCTTCCGCATCACTCATAGATTTGGTATAGCGGTAGCACACCCCCATCATCGCAGGAGCAAAATGATCGTACAATTGCTTTTGGGCAATTGGCTTTTGCTTCAGGCATTCCCGTACCAGTAAGTTATAATCCATGTATTATAGAAAGATTGACAACCATTTTTTTGAAAGCGTTGCATCTGCAGAAAAACCTAACCGTTTAATTTTTTAAACCAGCAATTATTAATGACCGGTTTCCAGGTAATCCTTCAAACCTTTTAATGATTCTTCATATCCGGGGCCGGTGAGTTTATCAATAAATATCCCATAAAATTTTTCCCAGGGATACCATTTTAATTTATTGAATGCCCGCCACTCCACCTGTACATTGGCCTGCTGGGGAATGGTGGAAATAATAATTTCATTTTGAATGTCATTTTCATTTTCTGGCTTCAATGTAAATTTTATCAAGTTAGAATCTGCATAGGTAATTCTCATGTCCGCAGTTTTGGATCCATATAAAATTTTACATGTAGTAGGTTCACCAGTAATTGAAGGTGGATAAAAGATAATTTTTCTTTCCCCACTTTTAAACACCGGGTGCCAGTTTTTCCAGTTGGATAAATTATCTACCTGTTCAAATACTTTGCCTTTGGTGGTGTTATTGATTAATGTTGTCCTGGAAACTTTTACATTAGACGGTATCAAAAGCGATAACAATGTTATCACTATAAACAATTCAATAGCCCCTGTTAAAAATGTTTTTATTAAACGCATGCGTTTACTCCCATTTAAAGATTTTAATTGCCGCTGCATACACCACCACACCCCATAATAATATAACTCCAATCTCTGTTCTTACTCCCCACAAACTTTCGCCTTCAAAAGCTACAGCCCTCATGGCAGTGTTCAAATGTGTTAATGGTAATATTCTTGAAATCGGCTGCAGCCATTTTGGAAAAGCATCAATAGAAAAAAAAGTTCCGCTGATTAAAAACTGTGGTAAAGTAATGATGTTGGCAAGCGGCGGAATGGTACTGTCACTTTTTGCAAGTCCGCTTACAATAAAACCAAATCCCATAAAAACAATTAGCCCCAAAAAACTAAGCAGCAACATGGCCAGTAAAGTAGAAACGCCATTTACCAATGTAAAGCCAAACAAAAAATAACCAACCAAAATAATTACGATAGCGGTAATCATTTGAAAAATTACCCGGGCCAATCCTTCGCCTAAAATAATATGCGTACGGCTGATGGGAGTGGCAAAAAAACGTTTCAATACCAATGTGCTTCTCAAATTAAAAAACATAAAAGCCACACCAAACACGCCAGAACTTAATAAAGAAAATCCTAACTGACCAGGTAAAATAAAATCAATTGTTTTGTAATCTCTTACTACTTCTATATCTCTTTTATAATCAAAATCGGGAACAGCAAAATAAGGCCTGTTGGTATATTTTGCATCGCTGATCTTATTGGCAATACTGTTTATGATCGGTATAAACTGCGGCCATTTATCATTACTGGCGGTAGTGCTTGCTAAACTGTATGTATAAGCAGGAACATCTTTCCCTGTTTTTTCAATTTTAAAAATACCAGTAATTCTTCCTTTAACAAGGCTGCTTCTCAGTTCCTTTTCATCAGTAAAATTTACAATGCTGATCCTGTTGCTGGATTTAATGGAATCATATAAAGCATTGGTGGTATCACAATTTTTATCGATGGCAATTCTATATACAGGAGCTCCTCCATTATCCCCAATAAATCCAAAAACCAAAATGAATATAAAAGGAAATGCAAACCCAAAGATGACTGCCGACGGGCTCCTGAAAATAGACCGTAAACTGGCTTTGGTGATGGCCAACATGGCCCTTAACTGGCTGTATTGCTGCATATAGATTTTTGAACGGCAAAACTATTGTAAAAAAGATGAAAAAAAATTTAAAGTACATGACATTTGTCGTACATTTGGGTGTCAAATGACGGTGTATGAAAAAGAAACCAATCCTCAAAAAAAATTCTTCTTATAAACAAAAAGAAGAATTAACCAAAGCCGAAGAACCAGCACCGGTTTATAACAGGAGCGTAAAAGTAATTCCTTCATTAAAAGATTTTACTTACAGCGAATTTAAAAAGATTTCAGATAAAACACCTTTTACGCAGGCAGAGTGGGCTGCCATGCTGCATGTAAGTGAACGCACCCTGCAGCGGTATGCAAAAACCAATGGCAGCTTTGCCCCCATTAATGCAGAGAGAGCTATGCAGCTAAACAATGTAATTAAAAGAGGTAAGGAAGTATTTGGAAGTATTGATAAATTTTATGCCTGGATAAAACGCAATCCTTACATGCTGGAAACCAACCTGTCTTTGGCTTCCTTAACTACTGCAGAAGGCATCAATAATGTATTAACACAATTAGGAAGAATTGAACACGGCATACTGGCATGATCGTTTACAGGCTTGCAACAGCATTATATAAAGATGATCTTTCGGGAACCGGTGCCAAAAT
>JAYVLZ010000229.1:0-4432 GCA_043759175.1 Chitinophagaceae bacterium
ATCGTTATTTTTATGATTGCTGAATTATTTCACTTTCAATATCTAAAAAAATAAGCTGGAAAAATTTTACTTCATTATTTTCGCCTAACTCCTAAATTCAGCGCATGTACAGAATTATTTTCACCATTGTTTTTTTGCTGGCAACTGTAATGGCCAATGCCCAGCAGCCACCTGCTTCCAAAGAACAACAGGAACTGGAAAAACAACGCCAGGAATTAAAAAAAGAACTGGAACAGGTGCAGGGCCTGTTAGACAAGAATAAAAAAACTACCAAAGAAAATCTTAGCACACTTGCTCATATCAACCGCAAGCTGAATATACAGGAAAATGTTATCGACAATATTAACAGGGAGATCAACCTGATGGACAACAATATTTACCGTTCTCAAAGAGATGTAAACAAATTACAGCTGTTGTTAGATACATTAAAACAGGAGTATGAAAAAAGTATGGTGTATGCTTATAAAAACAGGAGTAATTCAGATTTTCTGAATTTTATTTTTTCGTCTTCCAGTTTTAATGATGCCATTAAGCGGATCACTTATTTAAAGAGTTACCGTACCTACAGGGAAATGCAGGGAGATAATATTTTGCGTACGCAGACTCTCCTGAAGAACCGTATTGATGACTTGAGCAGTAACAAGCAAAAGAAAAGTACAGTGTTACAGGTACAAAGCAAAGAAGTAGATGCATTGCAATCTCAACAAGAAGAAAAAAAGCAGATTGTAGCCAAATTAAAAGCCCAGGGCAAAGAACTAAACAACCAGATAGCTGCTAAGAAAAAGCAAATGCAGAAAGTAAACAATGCTATTACAGCTGCTATTAAGAGAGCTATCAAAGAGGCAAATGATGCTGCAGCAGCAAAGGCAAGAGAAGAACGTAGAAAAAGGGAGGCAGAGACAGCTTCATCAAAAAATACAACTGCTACCAGTAATACTAAAAATACATCAACAGCAAAAATTGACAAAGTAAAGGCTCCTGCAACAAAACAAGCCAGTGTATTGCTTGCTACGGAGGCTGACGTAACACTCAATGCCAGTTTTGAACGTAACAAAGGAAATTTGCCATGGCCGGTAAGCAGCGGCTACACCTTACTGCATTTTGGATCAAACAAACTTGATAATAATGTGGTAATAAATAGCCAGGGACTTTCAATTGGCTGTGATATTGGCAGTTCTGTAAAGGCAATATTTGATGGCGAGGTAATGTTAGTAAACAGTTATGATGATGTACAGATGGTGGTAATAAAACATGGAAAGTATTTTACCGGCTACAGTAATATCAATGCCGTATCTGTTTCAAAAGGTCAGGCTGTAAAAGTAGGTCAGGTGATTGGCAGATCTGCTGCAAACTTAGATGGCATAGGTGCGGTTGATCTGCAGATAAGTAATGAACAGGCAGAAATGAATCCTGAAGCCTGGTTAAAGCGCCGCTGAAGCAAAGATCAGTTGCTGGTATAATTTTTCATATTGCGGTACAATATTATTGATGTCAAATTTCTTTGCCTGTGCCAGTGCATTTGCTTTAAAACGGTCATGCGTTTCTTTGTCTTTCAATATTTCCAGTGCATTTTTGCACATGTCGTTTACATCGCCAATATTACTCATGTAGCCAGTGTTGCCGTTTATATTGATCTCAGGTAATCCACCGGCGTTAGTAGATATTACGGGTACCTCAGCAGCCATAGCTTCCAGCGCTGCTAATCCAAAACTTTCATATTCGCTGGTGAGTAAAAACAAATCGGCCAGTGGTAATATATCTTCCATTTGTTCCTGCTTGCCTAAAAATTTAATACTGCTTGCACCAACACAATCCCTGCAAATGGATTCTGCAAAAGGTCTTTCTGGTCCATCACCCAGCAATAATAATTTGGATGGCAGTTGTTCATTGATCAGTAAAAAAGTATTGATCACATCTTCAACCCTTTTCACTTTCCTAAAGTTGGATGCATGTACAATAATTTTTTCTCCATTAGGTGCAATCAGTTTTTTAAATGCATCCACCGGCTTTTTATTAAATCGTTTTACATCTACAAAATTGTAGATCACTTCAATATCCTTCTTAACATCGAAGTTTTTATAAGTTTCTGCTTTTAAGTTATGCGAAACTGCCGTAAGAATATCACTTTCATTCATGGAAAAAGTAACAACCGGCTTGTAAGTTTTATCTCTTCCCACCAGTGTTATATCCGTACCATGCAGTGTGGTAATAACAGGAACATACCTGCCTTCTTTTGCCAGTATCTGTTTTGCCATATAAGCAGCAGACGCATGTGGAATAGCATAATGCACATGCATCAGTTCTATATCGTTATTAATGATCACATCTACCATGGTACTGGCAAGGGCTGTTTCGTAAGGCGGAAAATCAAATAAAGGGTAAGTAGGTACCCTTACTTCATGGTAAAAAATATTAGCGTGAAAACCAGATAATCTTACCGGCTGCTGGTAAGTAATAAAATGAATGTTATGGCCTTTATCAGCAAGTACTTTTCCTAACTCTGTAGCCAGCACACCGCTCCCACCAAACGTGGGATAGCAAACAATTGCAATATTCATAAAGAAGCTTTATTTTTTTGAGTGGATGCAAGTTAGCGATATTATATTCTGCTAACCTGCCGTTCATACAATCCTAAGCCAGGATTAAGCCTGACGTTCTTAATTAACAGCAAATTTCTGAGGAAGTTTTTGTTCAGCGTTTCGTTTACCGGAAAAATTATATGCCCAGCACATCCTTCATACTGTAAATTCCTTTTTTCCCTTTTACAAATTCTGCTGCCAGCACAGCACCTGTGGCAAAGCCTTGCCGGTTATGTGCCGTATGAATGATCTCAATATCATCAATAGCAGAAGAATATTTTATCTTATGAGTGCCGGGAGCCGGATCAATGCGTTCGCTGATAATCGGGATTTCGTCATGCTTAAAATCAATATGATTTACCCATGTTTTTTTACGGCCCAAGTTTTCAATGATCTGTTCTGCCAAAGTAATGGCTGTTCCACTGGGTGCATCTTTTTTTTCTGTGTGATGGATTTCTTCCATGCTCACTCCATAGTCTGGCTGCTTATTCATCAGCAATGCCAGTTGCTTGTTGATCTCAAAAAATATATTTACACCCACACTAAAGTTACTGGCATACAAAAGGGTACCAGTCACATCAATACAATGTTGCTTTACAGCTTCCCATTCATGCAGCCAGCCTGTGCTGCCGGAAACCACTGGTACACCTGCATCAAGACACTTCATTATATTTTCCTTTGCACTTTGAGGTCCCGTAAATTCTATTACCGCATCCACTGCCTGTAAATTTTTGTTGGTAAAATCTTGCTGGTTGCTGATGTCTATTTTAAGTGGTATGGAATGCCCTCTTTCCAGAGCAATTGCTTCAATGGCCTTACCCATTTTTCCATAACCGATCAGTGCAATTTTCATGTTGTAAATTTGAGTGCAATATTATGATTAATCAATTAAGCTGTCATCCCGACGAAGGAGGGATGACAGACTATTACCTACTGGAGTTTCTCTTACCAATATTCAGTACCAGGCTGATGCCGGCGGTATTTGCCATTGGGCTATAACCGGGTTTTATTTCCAGGCTTAGCTCATCATTTACATCAAATGCTTTCAGGTGTGCATCTACTGTGGCATCTACCACATTCAACCCCCAAAAAAGAATAAAGAAAAGTACTGAGTAATCTACATTTTGGCGAAAGCTGTTGCGTAAACTCCGGATACCATTAGCAGAAATTCCATTGAACCTGGGATCTATCAATTCATCATTGGTTGAATCTTTATCAGTTTTATATATATATGCCAGTTTTAACAGCTTGTATGTTTTTACATTGTAAAAATAAACACCGGCAGTAATGCCCAGGGCACCATACACCAATGGCAGTTTCCAGTATTTTTTATTATAGACTTGCCCCCAGCCCGGAAGTACAGCAGAGCGAAAAGTAGCTTTTCGGGGATCAAATGCATGAGGATCTTTCTTATTAATTGTATCAGCAGCTTTTTGTACAGCTATGCTGTCAGTAGTTTTTTTTTCCGTCAATTGTGCCACAGAGAAATGGCCGGGCAGCAGCAAAAAAATTAAATAGAAAATGTAGCGTATCCTTTTCATCAACTTACTTTCACATTCAGTTTATCAAGCAGTCCATTCAGCTCTTCAAGCGAATAATATTCAAATGTTACAGAGCCATTCCCTTTTTTACTATGCAGCATTTTTACTTTGGTGTTGAACTGAGATGCTAAATTATCTTCTATCTTTTTGAATGATTGCGGAAGTTGTGCTTTTACATTTTTTTTAACAGCCGGATCGCCAGTGTACATCCTGCGTACAAGGTCTTCTGTTTGTCTTACAGAAAGTCCTTTGTTGTTTATTTTTTCTGAAATAAAAAATAAAGGACTTTCCGTAAGACAAACGGAAGATCTT
>JAYVLZ010000230.1:0-13144 GCA_043759175.1 Chitinophagaceae bacterium
AAAATCAATGCCATTCATATTTTGCTGACAAGCTGACAATAATTTGCTAAAAGTTAAGTGTCGTATAGCATAAACTAAAGATGCCCCGGAATTAACCTGGGCATCTTTATTCATTTTTAAAAATTTACTTAATATCTATTGTTGGATTTCTTATAGAAAGCTCTTTTGTTGAATTAAAGAAATATCCATACCCGGTCCAGGTTTTGGCTGAGGCTGGTAAGGCATCCGCAGAGAAAGTGGCGGCGGATGTAGTAAATAATACTATGTTACCAGAAGCATCCGTTAAAGTCTTGCTGCCACTAAAAGTAGCCGGAGTACCTGTTGCAGCAGCATCAACTATTTTAACTAATGTGTATTCAATATTTGAAGCATTCCCCAAAGGAGTACCTAATGCCGTATTTAATTGCGCTAAAGTTACAGTAGCCGGAGTTACAGTTTTGCCAGTGGCCACTGCTGCTGCATAATGAGCCGATGCCGCCTTTACTTCAAGTGATCCTCTGAATTTAATAAGGGAGTCGCCTGTTATGTCTAATACAATAGAATCACCAACACTATAATTTACTGTAACGCTGCTGCCAAAAAATACATTTATTCCACTATTACCATCCTGAATGATAACAGAACTCTTATTGATATTTTTACTTGCTGCGTCTGAGATTACAATGCCCGTAATAGCTGTAGAAGCAGTAATTTTTATATCGGTGCCGCTATACATAGCTCTCAGGTCAACCAATTTTGTAACAGTGCCTGTTGGCGGCGGCGGTGTTCCTCCACTGCAACGGGCAGTAGTAAATTTGAGATCACTTGTATCACGGATAGTCAACTGTTTTGTATTTCCAAATACAGTATAAATGGCTACGATTGAACCATTCCCCTTCGGAACATTAATGCCTGCAAAATCAGCAAAGCCACTGTTTCTTAAAGTGATAGAATTACCAGCACAATTTTTCAAAACAAAATTTACTGAGCCGGGGGGATTGGTGGTGGCATTTGCGTATGTTTTGGTGGTATCTGCGGCGGCAAATTCAAAGCCTTCTAATTTGATCAGCCTGTTTTGTAATGAGTCCTGCAGATCGGTGGTAAGATCAGCAACTGTAACAACTTTTGGTTGTATCACATTATTTGCTGAACCTTTTATAACTGTCTCACTAAATATTGCTGCCGGGATAGTGGTAACACCTGGAGTGGTGCCCGAGTTATCAATGCCTCCGCCGATTTGAATTAAGCGATTATAATCTCCTAGGTACAGTCCTTTGCATTTTACAAATACTTCCTGCCCTGCAGGATAAGATGTATAAAGACTATTACCCTCCATCCTTATCAGAATACCGCCTGTGGCATCCTGTATAACAATACTCTTAAAAAGATTTCCACTTTTATCATCCCCAATCACAATGCCTTTAATAATGGCATCAGTAGTAATCTGTGCAACTGATCCAGATGCTGTGAGCAAGGCTTTTAACTGTTTAATAGTTGTATTGGCAGTAATAACTGTTGGTACGTATCCGGGAGGAGCATCAAATTGTTTTTTACAGGAAATGCCTAGTGTTATTATAGCCGCTGTAAGCAGTATCGCAGAAACAGAAGTCTTTACAAATTTATTCATGACGTATTTTTTATTTTTTCTTGCTTGTTGTTAATTACTGATTAAAACCTGAGTGCTATGCTTGCATTATAGGTAGTCCCGTACGCATAGAATTTTTTTGGAGGAAATTTATTTACATTTTTGTCGGTGAAGTCAAAACGAAGTTGCTCATAGCCTCCTGAAACCATGTTTTTATTATTTAAGATATTGGAAACACCAATGTTAAACACAAGAAACGTTCGCTTTCTAAATGATTTAAAACTTTTATTCAGCAACCAGGAATATCCTGCAAAAGCATCCAGTGAATATTGGGCATCCAATCTTGTTTGATTAATGATCTCATTCCATTTTGGTGAATCTTTCTCCACACCCTCAACAGCAGCTGCCGTTCTTCTTAATGGATTAAAATCAAGCCACATCTGGTCAAAATAATTAAGATTCACATTTACATACCAGAAATTACGGGAGCGGTAATTCAGTCCAACGGTATATGCTTCCTGTGGTGTGGGCACATAAAAATTATTGGAATAGATGGTTTCCTTTGATAAAGTTTCTGATGTATTATCAGCTGTTACGGTAGCGTTTTGTCTTGTATTATAACGGTATCTTCCAATAGCTGCAGCAGCATTTAAAGTGAGCCCTTTGTAAACAATCACTTCTGTTCCCAATTCTACTCCATAATGTTCTTTGCCAATATTACTAAGGGCATAGTTTACAAAACTTCTTACTGCATCATTATAAAAAGTCAATACGTTCACCTGGTCTTTAAACTGTGTGTAATACCCGGTGGCTTTGAATTTAACTGCAGGCGCAATCAGAATATATCCGCCTTCAACAGAAGATATTTTTTCTGATTTAAGATCATCCTGTACAACATCTCTTGTTCTCGGCGCAATATATGCATTGTCGAAAAATGGCGCTTTCGTTTCGTAAGAGACATTTGCAAAAAGGTAATTGCCAGTATTAATTTTATAGGTCAATCCACCTTTAAAAGAATAGTTGACAAAATCATGCGTTTTAGATTTGCCATAAGAATTATCCGGGAACAAACCGCTCTTTACATTACCCACTCTCCAAAAACTGGTATAAGAATTTTCTGCAGCTAAGAAGAAATCAAGGCTGTGAAACTTAACAATCGTCTGTAACCACGCTGCAGTTTTTTGTATGTGGATATCATAATCATATCCAAATCTGTCTCCAACTCTTAATATCCTGTTAGGGTGGTTTAAATCATTTTGTGAGGCGGTCGGATCAGTACGGAAATCCCGTTCTGCAAACTGGTTAATATCTACATAAAAAGCGCCTCCTAAAAGATCATTTACTTTTTTATAATAGTTATTCTTTTGCGTTTCATAAGAAAAACCTGCAGTAATATCTACATGTTTACTTATTGAAGTATTGTACGTGGTATTAAAATTAAAGCGGTTGGTATGAGTAACTCTTTCTTCCAAAATATAAACAGACCTTCTGCCCTTAATGGTATTACCTGCAACGCCATTAGCATTTGCAACAGTATAATTGCTGGCATAATTGGCATTGTACAATGCATCCCAGTTTACCTGGCGAAGATTTACATTTTCTTTAAAGGCTGCCAACACCTGAGCAGACTGAACAGGGTCTGTATAATAACCTGGTAAGTAGCGGTAATAATCAGGCCTTGGATCAGGTGCATTATACCAGTCTAACCCGGTAGTACTGCGGTTTCCCAATGTATAAGACACTGCAGTTATAAGATTTGTTTTAGCACTTATTTTCCAGTCATGCGTTAAAATACCAAAAGGCTGAAAAGATTTTGCCACGCTGGAATTTCTTTTCTTGCCATTTTGATAACCCCAGTAAGGATTATAAAAGTTTGTACCTGCAATATCCCTGATCTCGTCAACAGATGCCCCCTGGCGCCCATTTTCTGTTGGTGTTGCAAATGCTGCAAATGATAAAGTTTGACGCTCATTTATTTTTTTGTCAATCGCAGTGTAAAAAGACCATCCATCATAGTAGGTGCCGTCAGTAAATCCTTCATCTGCCCAGCGGCGGGAGCCGGAAATACTAAAAGCCCAACCTTTTTTATTAAACCCAGTTGAGTGATTAACAGCAAACTTGTGTACAAAATTTCTGTTAGACAATGCATAGCTGATACTTGTTTGCCTGCGCTGTTTAAAAGCCCTGGTATCTAACAGTGTAGCTCCGCCTATAGCGCCAAACGAAAAATTATTAGCCTGTAATCCAAAAGTATTTTGCCTGTTACGCAATACATCATTCAATCCACCCCACAAGCCATAAGGAGTAAAACCATTATCCAGGTTTTCCATGGGCACACCGTTCATGTAGGTGGCAAACTGATCAGCATCGTAACCACGCAATCGAAACCTTACTGCATTAAAGTTAAAAGCAGCATACCGATGAAACGGGTCTCTTCCTGCATTTGCCTGCAGGGAGATATTTTGAGCACTTCCATCCTGATTATCGTTTTCATCTAATGAAACAATGGGAATGTTATCAAGCAGATTATCTTTGGCATCGTCAGACAAAGTAGTGTCGCCGGAAGAAATACCAATGGTATCTTTATTTACTTTTACCTGTGCAAAACCTGCAGGAGCAAAGCCCAGGAAAAGCAGCAATGCCATACTGCTAAATTTATTTTTAAGCATAGTTAGTTTGGTTAAAAAAGAAGCAAATTAACAGTTCTTACCAATGTTAGTCTGCAGAAGAGCAGCGGTAACAATCAGGTAGCTGAAACTGCAAAAAAAAGCAAATTAAATAACAATTTTACATGTTGGGGGAAATTAGTTAACAATATATTTGCAACTACCTTAGCGGCCGTTTGTTATAAAATAACTAAAAAAAGATGCAGATCAGAAAAGGATTTTTTTCGGTTTTATTGCTGTTGATATTCAGTTTTTGCAATAAAAAATCTTATGCCTGGGGCAAAACCGGCCATGAGCTGGTGGCTGAAATAGCATTTCACTTTTTAGATGACTCAACCAAAGCATTGGTGAAGGGTTATCTTGGAAATTTAAGTATAGAGGAAGCAGCCAACTGGATGGACGACAGCAGAAGTAATTCTTATTATGAATATATGAGAACCTGGCATTATTTAGACATTGACAAAGGATCTCAATATACGCCATCCTCCGAGAGAAATATTTTGACGGTACTGCATTCAGCCATTGTGGAATTAAGACAATACAAAACGATTAAAAGAAAAGATGTAAAAAGAGACCTGCTGCTGATTTTCCATTTGATAGGTGATTTGCACCAGCCTTTACATACGGGTTATAGTATTGATAAAGGTGGAAATACCATACAGATAAATTCGCAATATGTTTCAGGTAATCTTCACAGCGTGTGGGATACCCAGATAATTGAATATAAAAATATAAAATTAGACACCTGTTTAGAATTTTATAAAACACTTGACAGCCCTGCTGTTGCCGGGTCAGCAAAAATCAATGAATTAAATTGGATGTATGAATCCCGTTCTTATTTAGATACTGTATATAGCTTCCATGATAATTTTCTTGATAATAACTATATTGATAATAACACTGTGGTAATAAAACGGCAATTGGTAATGGCAGGTCTCCGGCTGGCCGCTGTATTAAGGGATGCTTTTAAAAATTAATAATTATACTTCGCAAGGAATAAATTAGTGATTTTTTAATTTATCCTATTTCGAAAAAAATACTTTGACCATTTTTCTAAAACTAAGGTGAATAAATTGAAAACTGGTTTTTTAACCTTAGTAGAAACATGACTCATAGAATATTTTCAACCTTATTACCTTCTTGGCCTAATTATATTTTTTCACATTTAATGATGAATAAGGTAATAAGGTTGAATCATTAATCTAATTATTTCTACTAAGGTTGGCACAAGATCTCTTTTTTACCCCTTGCGAAGTATAGCTTATTTGTATTTCAGAAAATCAATACAGGCAGCAATAGTTCTACCGGTAAGTAAAGCTGCGGCATGTTCCATAGCTTCAGCTGGTGAAGTATGGTCATTCACCATACTTTTTGCAAATAACAAACCCATTTCTTTTAGCTCTTTATCATTCATATCCAACACTCCACAAACTGCAATAACAGGAATACCGTAATCCATTCCAGCATTAATAATGTGCTGCACCACTTTTCCTTTACTGCTTTGATAGTCTAACTTTCCTTCGCCTGTGATCACTAAATCTGCACCACTCATTTCTTTTTCTATTTGCGAAGCGTCCATCACCAGCTTTGCACCCGGTATCATGTTACAATTAAAATAGGCCATTAAACCTGCAGCCACTCCTCCTGCTGCTCCTGCACCCTTAATGCTGGCTATCGCTTTGCCAGTTTGATTATTTATAATTTCAGCAACATGTTCTAAGCCTCTATCTAAAAAAATAATATCGTCTGCCGAAGCACCTTTCTGTGACGCATACACGAACGCAGCGCCATCTTTTCCAAACAAAACATTTTCAACATCACAGGCAATTTGAAAATTGATTGAAGGAATAACCGCAGGTGGTGTAATACGATTAATGCTTTGCAAATTTTCACCAACGGGTGACAGTGAATTACCATTGATATCCTGCAATTGAAAACCAAGGGCTGCTAAAATACCCATGCCTGCATCATTGGTAGCACTGCCACCCAATCCAAGAATAATGTTTTCTGCGCCATGTTTAATAGCATGATTTATCAGAAGGCCTGTACCGAATGTAGTTGTATGAAGCGGATTACGTTCTTTCTCCTGCAGCAGCACTAATCCGCTTGCAGCAGATAAAGCAATGATAGCAGTTTTGGAAAATGTATTCAGTTGATACGATGCAGCAATTGTACGCATGAGTGGATCTACCGTATTGCAATTAACCGTTTTTGTTTGCAGGTAGTGTTTCAATACTTCATCAAAACCATCTCCCCCATCAGCCACCGGAAACAACAATACAGTTGCATCCGGAATTATTTTTTGAATCCCTTTCTCAATAGCTTTACAAGCCTGCATACTGGTAAGACTATCCTTAAATTTATCTGGCGCTACAATAATTTTCATTTATGCATTTACAACATTTTGGGGAGCACCTTTTAAAAATGCTTTTATATTTTCTAAAGTTACCTGCATCATTCTGTTTCTTGCCTCCGTGGATATCCATGCATTATGCGGAGTGATGATACAGTTTGTCAAACCAATTAACGGATTATTTTTTTCTGGTGGCTCTGTACTCAACACATCCAATGCAGCGGCCGCCAGTCTGCCCTGGTGCAAGGCCAGTCCAAGGTCTTTTTCATTTATCAATAACCCTCGTGAAGTATTGATGAGAAATGCAGTTGATTTCATCAGCCCTAATAATTCTTTATTCACAAAACCTTTGTTGTCTTTGGTGAGTGGGCAATGCAGCGAAATCACATCGCTTTGCATAAATAATTCGTACAGGCTTACGGGTTGTACATCGTTCAGGCTTTCCCTTCCACCGTGATAAATTACTTTCATACCAAATGCCTGTGCTATCACCGCCACCTGGTTACCAATTTTTCCAAACCCAACTATACCCAATACTTTATCTTTTAATTCCATGATAGGTTGCAGGCTGTAGCACCAGTCTTTTGCTGTTTGCCATTCGCCGTTGCTTACACTGTCTGCATTCATGCTTACATGATTGGTTAGGTGAAGCAACAAAGCAAAAACATGCTGCGCCACGGAAAAAGTTCCGTACGCAGGCACATTGCAAACCTTGATATTTCTTTTTGCAGCAGCAGCTGTATCAATATTATTATAGCCGGTTGCAGTTAGGGCAATCAGTTGCAGGTCGGCAGCGGCATCAATAACGTCAGCGGTAATGGGTGTTTTATTGACGATGATAATATCAGCATTATAGCACTTAGTCACCGTCTTTACCAGTGAAGTGCGGTCGTAGTATTTTACTCTACCCAACTCATTAAAAGGTTTCCAGCTAAGATCGCCAGGGTTGAGGGTAAAGCCATCAGTAATTACAATTTCCATCAATTAAAATTTTCAAATAGTGTTTTATGATTAAAGATAGTTGATACCTGCGTTTTATGAAAGTCATTTAAAATTGCGGGGCATTTCAAACTGCCGCACAGGGTTGTCAACCTTGGGCAGGCTGCAATTGTTCACAGGGAGTTTAAAAAGGTTGACAACCCTTTATAATTTTTGATCAATAAAGACAGCTGTTGAAATGCACCCAAAATTATCCTCCTGTTTTTAACTGCAATCAACCATTATTATTAAAAGACCAATGCTGATTAACATGCCCGTTATTTTCGTTTTTAAAATTTACAATAACTCAAAATTTTCCCCCTATTTTTGCAGCCACTTAACACACACGCTATGGCAGTATTAGTAAATAAAGATTCCAAAATTATCGTACAGGGATTCACCGGTACCGAGGGTACTTTTCATGCAACACAAATGATAGAATATGGCACCAACCTGGTTGGTGGTGTAACCCCCGGAAAAGGTGGCAGCACTCACCTGGAGAAGCCCGTTTTTAATACCGTGGCAGATGCAGTAAAAAATACCGGCGCAGACGTAAGCATCATTTTTGTACCACCGGCTTTTGCAGCCGATGCCATCATGGAAGCAGCAGACGCAGGCATTGCACTGGTGGTGTGTATCACAGAAGGCATACCTGTACTGGATATGGTGAAAGTGAAAAATTATTTATCGCATAAAAATACCCGCCTTATTGGGCCTAACTGTCCCGGAGTAATTACTGCCGATGAATGTAAAGTAGGTATCATGCCCGGTTTCATTTTTGTAAAGGGCAGAATCGGTATTGTTTCCAAATCAGGCACCTTAACTTATGAGGCTGCTGACCAGGTAGCAAAGGCTGGCCTTGGAATTTCAACAGCCATCGGTATTGGTGGCGATCCCATCATTGGAACTACCACTAAAGAAGCGGTGGAATTATTTATGAATGATGATGAAACCGATGCCATTGTAATGATCGGCGAAATTGGTGGTGGCATGGAAGCAGAAGCAGCGAACTATATTAAATCCACCGGCAACAAAAAACCAGTAGTAGGTTTTATCGCCGGGCAAACAGCACCTCCCGGCCGCCGCATGGGCCACGCCGGTGCCATTGTTGGCGGAGCAGATGATACTGCTGCAGCTAAAATGAAGATCATGGCAGAATGCGGTATTCATGTGGTGGACAGCCCTGCAGACATTGGTAAGACGATGGCGGAGGCGATGAAGAAATAAATTACTCCCGGTCGGCACCGTAGGTCAGACCGGTTATCATAAAGGTTATCATAAATTTAAAAAATCCGGTTGCGTAAGAGCAGCCGGTTTTTTTATTGGGCTGTGAGCAATTGAATCTTTCTTTAACAGCAGTTCCGGCTGTACGCTGCAAGTCCGGCACAGAAGCCACGCTTCTTCCTCCTTCCCTTTGGGGAGGCTGGGAGGGGCCTCACCGTGCTTTACGCTTCCATCCGGCAGCTTTTCAACAATTTTGATTCCTTTCAGCACTAATAAAGCACAAAAACATTTCCGACCTTATTGGTGTTCTGTTAATCCATTCGCAAGCCCTCTGCAACACCCGTGAACGCCGCCGCCTGGTCTCCGACCAGCAGCATATAGCTATAAGGTTTCTGTATTTTTCCCTGCACTATGCAATGCAACAGGCATTATCTTTTTTCTGAAAAATTTTATTATGATTAAACCGATCACTTTAAAATGATGACACACTTTTTCGGAAATTAACAGTGGGCTCGTGGTGCCCGTTGGTCGGAGACCAGACGGGGGCCAGGCTTAGAAAGCTGTTTTAAATTTGAAAGGGCAACACCTGCAGCGGCGGAAATCTTCTTTGGGTTGCTTTGCGCTCTTTCTGTGACGGCTTTATTTTGGGTGCGGTTTGACATTCTATTCTGCCTGATGGCTTTTGTTTTCTATAACATCTACATGGAGTTTGTTAGGGCTTGGCAATTTTTTAAAATTAGTTACCGTCACTCTTGCCTGACACTGGCAATTCATTTACATTGTCATCCCCTATAGAATCAACGTTAGTTTCTTCCATTAGTTTATAATAGAAATATTTTCGATCACCAACTCTTTCTATTTTATTATCCCTATGTAACCCTGAGCATGCAATAGCTATTTTATTTCTTAATTCTTTAGCTACTTCAATATTAGTCACCTTATCTCTTGCAATTATATAATTACCAATTGTTGTAGCTGTAGCACTTATAGAAATATATTTTAGATAACCTACCACCTCTTGCCTCCATTTATATTCATTTCGTTCTATGGGGTCTGGTATTTCTTTTTCAATTTCCAACTCTAACGATTTTACAATGTCCTCATTTTTATTAATATCCATCTGTAGATTATCCATTTTTACCAGCAATTCATCATAGTCAGTCAAAAGGTTTTTTAGTTCCTCCTTATACAATCTAAGCAAAGTACTCTTGTCTTGCATCAATAAGTTTACCATATCCATAAAAGCAAAGCTAACATAATCAATAGATAATACACAAGAAAGAAGCAAAATTATTCTTGCTTTTTATAATTATTTGATTTTTACAACTACAACGTATTTATAAAAATACTTATTCGGCAAAAATAAAAATTATTATAACTTATTGATAATTCTTACATTTGTAATCAACAAAAAAGCCCCCATGTGAAGTGGAGGCAGCTTTTTTGTTGGGAAGGATTTCGGGAACTGCTCTATGGAAGTCGGTGGATGCCGTTCTTTGATAAACCTTCCGAAAACGAGACAAGCCTGAAATCCTGCTTTTAAAAAATCACTTAGACAATGGAGGATGTACATAATCTTAAGTAGTGAACATCATTCCCGTCTTTTAGACACTCAGCGAGTTTTCGCTGAGTGTATTTTTATACGTACAAATTACGTAACTAAAAATCAAAAATTCAAAAAATTATTTTCTTGACCTTAGCTTCTGTCGGTGTTAGCCGAAGCCCACACCGCCGTTGTTGTGTATGCAGCGCAGGCAAAGCAGCATGGCGTACCAACAACCAGCAGGCACTAACCAATTATTAATCTTTCCAGCAAATCTTTAACTTTATACTAATGTCAAAAGTTTATAAACTAAGAAATGCTTTTACTCTTAATGCCACTGGAGCTAAAGTGAATGTCATTGCTTCCCCTGCATTCAAACAGGAAATAAACAGGCATCAGCAATATTTTAATTTTGATTTCAGTAACATGTTGAAAGATTTTATCGTTTATAAATTCACAGTAGCAGAACAACCCGGTTTTATACAGGCATTGGTTGCATTCAGGGCTACGCCAGGTGTGCTTGATTGTGCCAACATGGAAACTAACCGGCATAACCGAAAGCCTGCACCCGTATATGGGAATACAGGAAAAGCTATTGTTGCCTTTTGCTGTAAATATTCTATTGATAATGGCATGGATGGCTATATAACATTTGAAAGCAAGGGCAGGTTAAGAGGATATTACCTGAGGCTTGGCGCAAACTTTATATCGCCTGTTAAAATGTACATTGATACAAAAGGCGCTCAAAAATTGATTGTGTTATACTTTTGAAAATCGTAAATTTACAGTATGAAAAAAGCAAAAACTGTCATCGTAGATGAAACTGACATCAACGGGCCAATGATGATGTACCGGGAAAAAACTGCTGAAGAACTACAGAAGCAAAGTGAATTTTTTCTTACCCTGAAAAAGAAAACTGAACAAAAGAAAGGGAATAAAAAAACAAATAAAACTACGACTTAGTCCAACTAACCTGATTCGATTCGTTACCAATCTATACTTAGCCCTTGTTGGCTTCAGCCCAAAGCCCACACCCGCCGTTGTTGTGTATGCAGCGCAGGCAAGCAGCACAGTGTACCAACAAACATCAGGCAACTCCTTTTACTAAGCTTCTCATTCTAAAATTTAAAAGCTCCGCTGCAAAGGCCCAGCTTGCAGCACAATGCTGGCTTCTCAGTTTTATGCAATCACCATCAATCGTTCAGGTCGCTCAAAGCGCCCCGACCGGGTGAGCCGAATACAAATCCTAATCGGCTCATAATTTTGCCTATATTTGAGCCGAATAAGAAAATTAACCGGCTCATGGCGGGCTATAACTGGCAGCAAAAAGACTGGCCCAACTTTAAATATGACGTTGCAGCAGCAGACGACTGGCTGTTTGAATTGGCTGAAAAAACAGGCCATTTTACCGGCATATTAAAAGCACTGCCTGCCGCCACACAAATGGAAGCAGTAATTGATGTAATGACAGTGGAAGCCATCAAGACATCTGAAATAGAAGGAGAATTTTTGAGCCGTAAAGATGTAATGTCATCCATCAAAAAAAACTTAGGATTACTTCCCGATAAAACAAACATCAAAGACAAAAAAGCCAAAGGCATCAGCGAACTGATGGTGGATGTAAGAAACAGTTTTGCAGCACCGCTGACAAAAGAAAAATTATTTGCATGGCATACCATGCTGCCCGGCAGAAATGCAGTAATGGAAGTTGGCAAATGGCGTACGCAAAAAGAACCCATGCAGGTGGTGAGTGGTGCCATGGGAAAACAACGAATACATTTTGAAGCGCCACCTTCTTCCAGGGTACCAAAAGAAATGAAACAGTTTGTTAAATGGTTTAATTATACTGCACCCGGCGGTATAAAAGAAATTAAAAAAGTGCCACTTCGTTCTGCCATAGCACACCTGTATTTTGAAAGCATACATCCCTTTGAAGATGGTAATGGAAGAATAGGCAGGGCCCTTGCTGAAAAAGCATTATCACAGGGTGTTGGCCGGCCTGTAATGCTGAGTTTATCCAGAACCATTGAAGCAAATAAAAATGATTATTATGCGGCGCTGTCAAAAGCCCAACAATCGAACAAGATCACCAACTGGATAAATTATTTTATTAAAACAATCCTGGATACACAAACAGAAGCTGAAGAGCAAATTGATTTTACATTAAAAAAAGTAAAATTTTTCGACCACTTCAGGAACCTGCTGAACCAACGGCAGCTTACAGTTATAAAACGTATGCTGGAAGAAGGTCTAAAAGGTTTTGAAGGCGGTATGAATGCCAGGAAGTACAGCAGTCTTACCAAGACATCCAAAGCCACTGCTACAAGGGATTTGCAAGACCTTGCAGAAAAAAATGTATTGATTGGAACTGGCGGGGGGAGAAGTACGAGCTACCAGGTGAACCTTCAGTTTGCGGTTTGATTACAAAGATTTACCTATATAGCTCAGGCACTTCCTTTATTAAGTTTCTCATTTTAAAATTTTAAAAACCTCCACCACAATTATCATCTTGCAGCATAATGCTGGCTTCACATTTTTATGCAATCACCATCCATCGTTCAGGTCGCTTAAAGCACCCCGACCGTATGGCATGAACCGAATACAAATTCTAATCGTTTCATAGTTAAACTTTGCATGCAAACAATGTATTCAAATCAAAATAATTCTTTGAGTTTTGAAATTAAACTGTACCCTTACATTTTACCCGGTTAATAATTAAATGTCGTATAGCACCACATAGGTAACACTTTTTCTATACCCTTAGAGACTTCCCCTAAAGTGGGGTCGCCCTTAAGGGCCGTTAAGGCTCCAAACTG
>JAYVLZ010000231.1:0-14832 GCA_043759175.1 Chitinophagaceae bacterium
AAAGAAGTAATGCCTTCGTCTTCTATAAAATGCTGAATTTCTTTTTTTGTATTGTCATTAAAATCCGTCACCGCCATGTGAAAACTGTAATCACCAACACAATTATTATCGCTTCTTCCCTTCCAGGCATCAAATGCATCATGTAAACTTTTACCCTGTGTCTGTAAAATAAAATCAATCACCATTGTGGTGCCACCGTACAAAGCAGCACGGGTACCAGTTTCATAATTATCACTGGAATAGGTGCCCATGAATGGCATATCCAAATGCACATGCGGATCTATTCCGCCGGGCATTACCAATTTTCCTGCAGCATCAATTACAGTACCGACCTTTACATTTATATTTTTACCGATGGTTGAAATGGTTTCACCTTCAATAAAAATATCAGCGATATAATCTGCATCGGCTGTGATGATGCGACCGTTTGTAATTAATAAAGGCATAAGGATTATTTTATTAGAAGCTCTTCAACTTCTGCTGATAAAATAGGAATATCTTTCATGATAATTTTCCAGATTAATATGTCATTTACATTATCATAACTGTGGATTATTTTGTTCCGTAAATCTACTATCAATCTTGCATAAGTAATATTTACAGTAGAATTGGCTTTTAGTAAATTACTAACTGCTTCACCAATAATTTCAAGCTCTCTTTCTACTGCCCTTCGTTTTGTTTTATTTGCCTTGTATTCTTCAAATACCCTCCTGTTTTCTAAATGGTCATCGATAGAAGTGATGGCAACTTTAATGTCGGTAAGCAATTTAAGTTCCTCTATACTCCTCATAAAATCTCTATTTTACTCTTATTAATGCTTTGGATTAAATAAGGATTGCTCAATGTTTCCTCTGCAACTATATCCACATCCTTCTGTAATAAATCCTGCAATGAATAAAGTAGTTTAAAATAATTTTCCGAATATGCTTCATAATCCAGACCGTCTTTAAACCGGACTAAAAAATCCACATCGCTTTTAGAATGATTTGTATTTTTTGCTATACTTCCAAACAAGAAAGCCTTGCTAACTTGATGCCGTAAAAAAATTTCTTTTAAAGCTGGGAGATGTTTATGTAATGAAGTTTTTAACATAATTATTTTATTTAAAAAGTACGATTAATTTATCTATTGCCTGAAATAGGAATTAGTTTTTGCTTAAAATATAATTTATTTTTTTCTCATCAACAAATAATAAACCACCCCACTCACCCCAAACCCCACAAACCATGCATAATTATACAAATGAGCAATCCACTCCGGAAAAGCTGTTACTGCAATAATTTTTATCTGCAATAAAAAACCCGGCACATTTGGAATGATCCCTGCCAGCAATGCAATAATTGCTTTTAAATTAAATCCATTGCTATAAGTGTACTCTCCCTTTTCTTTATATAAATCTACTGCATTCAGTTCTTTCTTACGGATGAAAAAATAATCAACAATCATAATACCCCCTACCGGCCCAAGCAAACTTGAATAAGCAATCAGCCATGTAAAAATATATCCATTCGGATCGGCAATTAATTTCCATGGAAAGATTAATACACCAATGATACCAGTGATATATCCCCCTGTTTTAAAACTTATTTTTCTTGGTGACAGGTTTGCAAAATCATTGGCAGGGCTTACAATATTTGCAGCAATGTTGGTTGCCAAGGTGGAAATAATAATTCCAATCATCGCAAACGTCACCATCATTTTACTATCAAACCTTCCTGCTAGTTTTACAATGTCCCATTCTGTTTGTCCGTAAATAATAGCTGTGGAGGATGTTACGATCACACCTACAAAAGCAAAGAACGTCATAGACGGAGGCAGACTAATTATTTGTCCGTTCACTTGTGCCTTTTGTGATTTGGCATACCGGGTAAAATCAGGAATGTTCAAAGACAAGGTTGCCCAGAAACCAACCATGCCCGTTAATGCAGGAAAAAAATAATGCAAAAAATCTGCAGTGGTTGCAAATTTAGAAGGCTGGCTTAATATCGGTCCCAATCCTTTTGCAGCAACAATTGCCCATATCAATAATGCCAATGCAGCAATTGGTAAAAAGAATGCTTTAAAAACTAATAATTTTCTGATGCTGTCAACTCCCAAATAAATAATAATCATATTCAGCGCCCAGAAAACAAAAAAACAAATCATCGGCAAGGTCTGCGGAAACAAAGAGCTGCTGTCAATTTCTGGTAAAGATGGACTCCACGCCCTGAAAATATTATACAAAGAGGCACCGCCAATCCATGTTTGAATACCGAACCATCCGCATGCAACAATAGCCCTCAGCATCGCAGGAATATTAGCACCCTTTGTTCCAAAACTTGCCCTTACAAAAACAGGAAAAGGAATACCATATTTAGCACCGGCATGCCCATTTAATATCATTGGAATTAAAACAATACAGTTGCCTAAGAAGATAGTGAGTATCGCCTGCCACCAGTTCATACCGCCACCAATTAATGAACTTGCCAGCATGTAAGTAGGAATACAAAGACTCATGCTGATCCATAAGGCAGCATAGTTCCAGGTGCCCCAGCTCCGCTTTTCTTGTGGAATAGCAGCTAAGTCTTTATTAGTTAGAGAAGAGGCCTCCCTGCCCTCCAAAGGAGGGTTCCTGGTGTCTGAATTTGTGAGGTCTTTTATATTCTCCATGTAGTTACAGCATTGTAGTTATACAGCCATATTTTTTAGAATTTTTATTCAACTGATACACCCACTTTCTGTTATTCAGCAGACTCTCTAATCTTTTATGCTCTTGCCTTAAACCCTCCTTTGGAGGGTAGGGAGGCACTATCCTTTGGAGGGGGTTGGGGAGGCTTCTTCATCCGCAATCTTTATCGCCTCACTAATAATCGCCAGCCCTTCATCAATCTGTTCTTTTGTAACACACAATGGCGGTGCAACAAAAATGTAACTCCAGCGTACAAAAGTGTACATGCCCAGTTCTTTGATCTTTGCAGCCACCTTATTCATCACTACCATTTCATCTGGCTTAGCATTGAAAGGGGCCATCGGTTCTTTTGTTGTGCGATTTTTTACTAATTCAATGCAGCCTAACAAACCGGTATTTCTAAAATCACCAATACTCGGATGTTGTTGCTTTAATCTTTCCACCTGCTCTTCCATGTATTTACCCATCGCTATCGTATTTTCAAAAAGCCCTTCATCTTCATAAATTTTTAATGTTTCCAATGCTGCAGCACAGGCAACAGGATGTGCAGAGTAAGTTAATCCTAATGGTAAAACTGCATCATCATATTTAGCAGCTATTTTCTCACTTACCTGCAAACAACCAAAAGGAAGATAGCCACAGGTAAGTCCCTTGGCCATCGCAATCATATCAGGAATAATATCATGATTTTGAAAACCAAACCATTTACCTGTACGCCCCAGTCCGCTCATCACTTCATCCATGATCATTAAGATACCGTGTTGTTGAGTTATTGCTCTCACTGCTTTTAAATAACCAACCGGGTATTTTAAACAACCCGATGTTCCCGATTCCCCTTCCAGTAAAATGGCGGCAATATTATTGGGGCCTTCATAAGCGATTACACGTTCCAGTTGTGCCACTGCTTCCTTTAATAAATTCTCCTCGCCATATTCCCAGCGGTATAAGTAAGGCAAATCAAAATGTATAAAATTGGGCGACTGCTGTGCATCCACCGGTAATTTACGTGGATCACCGCCGGCAGATATTACCCCCATCGTAGCTCCATGATAGGATTGATAACGACTCAATATTTTATGCCTGCCGGTATATAGTCTCGCCAACTTAATACCATTCTCTATGGAGGTGGCGCCGCATAAAGTAAAAAAAGATTTATTCAAATCGCCGGGGCAAATCTCTGCCAACCGCTTACCTAAATCTCCCCGAACTTTTGTAACACAACTTGGCGTGACATAAGCCACTTCCTGCATCTGCTTTACTACCGCTTCGGTCACCCGCTGGTTACCATGACCAATGTTTACATTCATCAACCCACTTGAAAAATCTATGATGCGTTTTCCATCATAGTCATATAAGTAAACCCCCTCTGCATATTTTACTGCAAGCGGACTATGTCCTTTTTGTTTGCTCCAGGAAAACAAAGTGTAGTCCAGGTTATCCTGTATTATTTCCTGCGCTTCTGATACTGTTTGTGTTTGCATAAAATTATTTTTTTGTTACTGGTAGTTGTTTTTCAATTAAGCATTGTTGTGTCACTCACTTTTACTTGGGTATCATTGGGCAGCTTTATAGACCGTTTTATTATTTTTCAACTGAATACTCAATAAATTTATTTGCATAATTTCTTCGTCCATCTGCACTAAAAAACTCAATAGTTACCGGAACTTTATACTTACCTGGGTTCTCCTCAACTTTCATTTTATAAACACCAAGTCCTTCATCATTTGCATTTACTTTTATTCCATTGATTTTAAACAGGGGCATATTTCTAAGTGTTAAACTTCCCATGCCTACGCTAACAACAAGTTCCTCTTCTGATTTAAAATGAGTACTGTTTTGAAAAGTTATGGGTGAAAATTTGTCATACCCATCATAGTTATTTGGAATTTGATGATAACAATAAGTAATAATTTCATTTTCTGTTGTCATTACATCATTTTCAAACTTTAATAAAACTGAAATATTTTTTAATGCAAGAGATGAATTAAAATTAATTTTTACAAAATCTTCTTTATTCCTGAATCTTGTATCAAAACCGGAATCAGCAACTATTATTATTTTATCAAATTCTTTCTTTATCCTTTCATGTTGATTCAGGACAAACTCTCTATGGCCTTTTAATTTTGTAAATAATTTGTCAGCATTTTCATCATTAACTTTAGAATTTTCATTTTTAATTTTTAATTTTAAACTATCAATAAAACTTATCAAATTTTTTGTTTTAGAATGAATGGAATCAGCAAAACCGCCCCATATTCTGGCTCGTTCCGCTGTTTCTGCTCTTTTCTGTTTGTCACTTAATGCCATAAGATAAGTTGTTGAACTTGCTTCAATAGCTCTATTGGACCTCTCCAAACTCTCATTCAATTCCTCAAAAATCAAAGAACTATTTTTATCTGAATCCTTACAGGCATTTAAAACCATTACACATATAAATAAACCAGGAATAAATTTTCGATTTATCAAAGTATTCAAAATGGGCAGCATATTTTTTAGTTTAGATTGAATGTAGAATTTATTTCTTAAACCCAATCCGCTCCCTTTGTGCCCAGGTTTTGTTTTTAACTTTTTCTTCGGTCTTCTCGTCCATCATATTTTCAAGGGCATCATAAATAGCGCCTAATTGTACATCATGCTCACCTATCCTTTCAAAAAGCATTTTAATCTGTTCGGCAATTCTTTTATCGCTGTGCAGCAGTTTTCTTGTTTCCACAAAAGCCCTCATAATGGCAATATTCATGTCAATCGCTTTGGAAGAATTTATAACACCGCTTAACATTGCTACACCCTGTTCGGTAAATGCAAAGGGCAGGTATTTAATATTTTGCCCCTGCTTCAAGGTCACAATTTATGACCTTGAAATTTCTGCTTCCTTGTTTGTAAGCCGAAACATAAAGTCAGCAGGAAAACGGGCTGCATTTCTTTTTACAGCTTGGTTCAAAACTTTTGTTTCAATACCATACAAGCCTGCTAAATCCTTATCCAGCATAACTTTCTGTCCACAGAATAAATAAATTTTCCTGATGATGGTTTCATCCGGAATGATTTTAATAATTTCTTTCTTAGCTTTTGCCATCGCAAGTTTTATTAAAGATTATTTGGTATGCGGTCACAAATTGTGACCGCATCATTTCAAAATTTAGAGGACGCAAATTGAGACCTCAAATATATAGTCTCCTTCTCCGCTCGTAGCGGAAAGGAGCGGTGCTTCATATTTTCACCACATCTTTCCCGGATATCCGGGATTCTTTACTAAACAATTATTGCCAGAGCCGGATTAAATAAAATCAGTTCAAATTTTTGAGGTCTTCTTAAGCCCCTCCTTTGGAGGGGTTTGGGGAGGTCGTTCTCAACTCATCCAATTCACCCCAGCCTCCGCATTCCATTTAATTGTACTCTTCTTCAGCTTCGTCCAAAACTCAATAGAACTTTTTCCTGTAATATCACCCACACCAAATTTACTTTCGTTCCAGCCACCAAAACTGAATGGCTCCCTTGGTACGGGCACACCCACATTTACACCAATCATACCTGCGCTTGCTTTATCAATAATGTATCTTGCCATGCCCCCATTTTGTGTAAACACACTGGCCGCATTTCCATAAGGGCTGGCATTTTCAATCGCCAGCGCTTCATCAACTGTATTGGTACGCATAATAGAAATTACGGGACCAAATATTTCTTCCGTTGCCACACTCATAGTTGGCTTTACATAATCAATTACTGTTGGGCCAACATAAGTACCGTTTTCTTTACCGGCAACTTTTGTATTGCGACCATCCACTAAAATTTTAGCCCCATCTCTTTCAGCTTCGCCGATGAATCTTTCAATTCTTTCCTGTGATGCCTTATTAATTACGGCACCCAAATTTTCTCCGGGGACTATCTTCCTTGCTTCTTCACAAATTTTTTCAATGATCGCATCCACGTTGCCCACACCAATCATGGCACTGGCAGCCATACAGCGTTGCCCGGCACAGCCGCTCATACTGGCAGCTACGTTTTGTGCTGTCATGCCAGGAATTGCATCCGGTAAAACCATCAAATGGTTTTTGGCGCCACCCAATGCAAGGCAACGTTTATAATGAGCGGTAGATCTTTGATAAACGATCTTGGCCACTTTGGTACTTCCAACAAAGGAAACCGCTTCAATACCGGGATGATCACAGATGGCATTTACAATTTCTACATCGCCGTGTACCACATTAAAAACTCCATCTGGCAAACCAGCTTCTTTTAATAACTCAGCCAGTCTTCCGCAACTCAACGGCACTTTTTCTGATGGTTTAATAATCATACAATTTCCTAAAGCAATCGCATTCGGCATTGTCCAGTTAGGCACCATACTGGGAAAATTGAAAGGCACAATGGATGCTACTACACCTAGTGGAACATGCTCTGTTCTGCACTCTACCCCACGGCTCACTTCCAGCAATTCGCCGGTAACCAGTTGCGGTAATGAAGTGGCGAACTCTGTCAGCTCAATACATTTTTCAATCTCTGCAACAGACTCTCCGTAAGTCTTTCCATTTTCTTCACTGCATAGTTCAGCAAGTTCCTTCAAATGTTTTTCCAGTAAATATTTATACCGGAAGAAAACCTGTACCCTTTCTTTAATGGGTGTTTTACTCCAGGCAGGAAAAGCTTTCTTAGCAGCTACTACAGCTGCGTCCAGGTCAGCACTGCTGCTCATGGGCACAGTTGATAAGAAGGTACCATCTATAGGAGAAATGACATCTAATGTTTTGGAGGATTCGGCAGGAACAAACCCGCCATTGATAAAATTTTGTATGGGAGTGTATTTCATGATGATATATTTAAACTAAAAAAATTATATACTTTGTGTATGAAAATTAAAGTTATTTTATTAATCTGCAATACCATAAAAGGATTTAAACTTACTTTAAAAATATCTATGGTAATAAGGCAGCTGAAAACTGTTATTTGAAGATACATTATTAGATTACCGGGCAGTTTGACTCTAAAATATACCAACAATATTTCATTATCATTCAAGGGGCGGGACAAAAAATAAAATTTTAAGACTTATGAGCAGGATTGCAGAATCAGAATTAATCATCAACAACAGGGGCGCTGTATATCACCTCGATCTTCGGCCTGAAGAACTATCCAGTACAGTAATTTTAGTAGGTGACCCGGACAGGGTAAAAAAAGTGAGCAACCATTTTGATAAAATAGAATACCAGCGTCGGCACCGTGAATTTATTACGCATACAGGTTATGTGGGCATCAAGAGATTAACAGTAATGTCAACCGGAATTGGGCCAGACAATATAGACATTGCATTAAATGAACTGGATGCAGTTGCCAATATTGATTTCGCCACGAGGGAAATAAAAAAGGAATTTACACAACTCAATATCGTTCGCTTTGGTACTTCAGGTTCACTACAGGCAGATATACCGGTTGATGATTTTGTTGCTTCCACTCATGGACTCGGTTTAGATAATTTGATGAATTATTATGCATACAATAAAGAGTATGCAGACAAACAATTAGCAGATGCATTTATAGCACAAACCGCATTAGACACTGCCATTACAATGCCCTATGTTTTTAGTGGCAGCAGCAAGCTTGCTGACAAATTTAGTGATGGATATCACAAAGGTATCACTGTTACCTGTCCTGGTTTTTACGGGCCACAGGGAAGAATTTTGCGTTTGCCGCTGGCAAGTCCCGGTCTTATTAATAAGTTTACTGAATTCAAATACAATGATCACCGGATAACTAATTTTGAAATGGAGACTTCTGCTATTTACGGGCTTGGAAAATTATTGGGACATGAATGCGTGAGCCTGAATGTAATTGTTGCTAACCGGGTAGTGCAGCAGTTTTCAAAAGACAGCAATGCTGCAGTGGAAAGGCTCATTAAAAAATCAATTGAAATACTGGCTGCTTAATTTTTTGTAACAAACCTTTGTGCAGGTGGCATCATCGTTGTGTCACTCACTTTTACAGCATACCTTTACGCAGCAATCCTAAACCTTAGCGAACAATAAATTTTAAACACATTATTATAAATACAATGGTTGCAACAAGTTCAAGTCCTGACTTTTCTTTGTCGGCCCGGATAGACCAGGTGGGTGTAGAAGAAAGAGCAAGCCGCTTTACCAAACGTAGTATAAAAAATGAAACCAAGATCAACGGCTTAAAGCTTGCCCTCAACATGATTGACCTTACTACGCTGGAGGGAAAAGATACAGATGGAAAAGTAAAACAACTCTGTTACAAAGCTCAGCATTTACATGATGCTTACCCAGGCTTACCAACGGTTGCAGCTATTTGCGTTTACCCAAGCATGGTAAAGGTTGCAAAAAAAGCCCTTGGCAATTCTGGTATCAAAGTAGCAGCCGTTGCCACAGGCTTCCCCAGCGGTCAGGCATCCAGAGATGTAAAGATACGTGACACAAAATTTGCCATTAACGAAGGTGCAGATGAAGTAGATATGGTAATATCCAGGGGCAAATTTCACATGGGAGAATACAATTTTGTTTTTGATGAAATTGCAGCCATCAAACAAGCCTGTGGAGATGCAAGACTAAAAGTGATTTTAGAAACAGGGGAACTGGTTACTTATGATAAAGTAAGAAGGGCCAGTGATATTGCGATGTATGCCGGTGCAGATTTTATAAAAACATCCACTGGAAAAATATCTCCTGCAGCAACCATGCCGGTTACACTGGTAATGCTGGAAGCCATCCGTGATTTTTATTACAAAACAGGAAAAAAGATTGCAATGAAACCTGCCGGTGGTATCTCCAAAGCAAAGCTGGCACTGCATTATTTAGTAATGCTGAATGAAGTATTGGGAGAAGAATGGATGAACAATCAATGGTTCCGTTTTGGTGCCAGCAGTTTGGCAAATGATCTATTAATGCAGTTGATGAAACAGAAGACGGGAGTTTACCAGAGTGCAGATTATTTTAGTATTGATTAACCCCTCCGCCCCCGCTGGTCAGCGGGAAACTAAGGCAAGAGTTTAATAGTTTGAAGTGCTTATTAAAATAGTGGGGTGTTGGTTTCATTGTTTATTAACAGACAAATGAAAATGTGGAAGAGATAATGTTTGGAGATGGTATAAAGCACCGTCCTTCTCCTAAAGGAGAAGGATAAGAGGATGAGGTAAGAAAAAAGTAAACTGATTAATCAAAGCCCCAAAGGGGCGACATACCATAACGATGGGCCAGAGCCCGTCGGATAAAAAAGATAACAATGGCAAAAGCAACAAAAAATAACACGATAAAATTAAAGTTCGATTCCTCAAGAAATTTAGCGCCAGCACTGGAAAGTAAGAGTGCCGCTAAAATAAATGAACGATATGATCTCTTCATTAATGGTAAATTCGAAAAACCATTAAGCAAAAAATATTTTGATACGATCAATCCAGCCACAGAAGAAAAATTAGCTGAAGTGGCAGATGCAAACGCTGCTGACGTAAACAAAGCCGTGGAAGCCGCAAGAAATGCGTATGAAAAAACTTGGAAGAAAATTGCCCCAAAAGAAAGAGCCAAATACATATATCGTATCGCAAGAATGGTTCAGGAAAGAGCCAGAGAATTTGCAGTGATTGAAACATTGGATGGTGGCAAACCCATTCGGGAGAGCCGTGACTTTGATGTGCCCACTGCAGCCAATCATTTTTTTTATTATGCCGGCTGGGCAGATAAATTAGCATATGCTTTCCCTAACAGGCAGGCACAGCCGCTTGGTGTTGCAGGGCAAATTATTCCATGGAATTTTCCTTTGCTGATGGCTGCCTGGAAAATTGCACCGGCTTTAGCAACAGGGAATACTGTTGTTTTGAAACCGGCAGAAACCACTCCCCTAACGGCTTTGAAGCTGGCCGAAATTATACAGGAAGCAGACGTGCCTCCCGGTGTGGTGAATATTATCACTGGTGCAGGAGCAACAGGTGCTGCCATTGTGAATCATCCGGATATCAATAAAATTGCATTTACCGGTTCTACAGATGTTGGAAAAATTATACAAAGAGCAATATCAGGTACCAATAAAAAAGCAACACTGGAATTAGGTGGTAAAGCTGCCAATATTATTTTTGATGATGCCGCTTTGGATCAGGCGGTGGAAGGTGTGGTAAATGGTATTTTCTTTAACCAGGGCCATGTTTGTTGCGCCGGTTCCAGGTTGTATGTGCAGGAATCAGTATTAAAAATAGTGATACAAAAATTAAAGGACCGGATGGAATCCCTGATTGTTGGTGACCCGATGGATAAAAATACAGATGTGGGTGCCATCAACTCCAAACAACAATTAGATGTGATCAATAAATATTTAAGCATCGGACAAAAAGAAGGTGCCGAGATGTACCAAAGCAGTTGCTCCATTCCTAAGAAAGGATTTTTCTGCAGGCCAACCATATTCACCAACGTTGCCCAATCCAACCGAATAGCACAGGAAGAAATTTTTGGACCAGTATTGACCATTCAAAGTTTTAGAACGGATGATGAAGTGATTGAAAAAGCAAACAACACCCCCTTTGGTTTATCCGCCGGAGTTTGGACTGATAAAGGATCGAAAATATTCAACATGACTACCAAACTCAAGGCTGGTGTGGTTTGGGCAAATACTTATAACAAGTTCGATCCAACTTCTCCCTTTGGTGGCTATAAAGAAAGTGGTTACGGAAGAGAAGGTGGTTTGCATGGCTTAGTTCCTTATTTAAATTTGGTTTAACCCCCCATCTCCTAAAGGGGTGAAAAAAAATAATTATGGAAAAGACATTATCTAAAAAAGTGGTGAATAAATTTAGTGAAAACGGAAATGGTGTTCATACTGCCTCAAAAAAAAGATTAGCTATTTTAAAAACCTACAAAATTTACATCGGCGGACAATTCCCCAGAACAGAATCCGGCAGATATTATGCAGCTACTAACGGCAACGGAGACAAGCTGGCAAACATGTGCTTGTGCTCAAGAAAAGATTTTAGGGATGCTGTAGTTTCTGCACGAGGTGCCTATGGCGGATGGAGTGCAAGAGCAGCTTTTAACCGTGGACAAATTTTATATCGCATTGCTGAAATGCTGGAAGGAAGAAAAGCACAGTTCATTGATGAACTGATGAAACAGGATGCTACTGCTGCACGGGCTGAGGCAGAAGTAAATCTTTCAATCGACCGTTTAATTTATTACAGCGGCTGGTGCGATAAATTTCAGCAGATTTTCAGTTCTGTAAACCCGGTGGCTTCTTCACATTTTAATTTTTCTTCCACAGAACCAACCGGCGTGGTGGCTGCTATTGCCCCTCAAAATAATTCTCTGATTGGTTTGGTTTCTGTAATTGCTCCCATCATTGCAGGTGGCAATAGTTGTATCGTACTGGCATCTTCTTCCAAACCATTGTGTGCTGTAACATTTGCCGAGGTACTGAACAGTTCTGATCTGCCAGGTGGCGTGGTAAATATTTTAACCGGCAAGGTAAATGAACTGCTTCCCTTCTTTGCTGATCACATGGATGTAAATACAACTTTGTATTGCGAAACTGATTTAGCAAACCAACAGATCATCAAAGAAAAATCTGCATTGAATGTAAAGCGTGTGGTAATATATGATAAAGTGGAGTGGATGACGGATGACGCACAATCGCCTTATTTCATCATGGATTTCCAGGAAATAAAAACTACCTGGCATCCAATTGAAAATATTGGAGGAGCGAAAGCAGGATATTAAATGAAGATATTTTTTATCCAATCCAATATAAACTTATAAACACTGTATGTTATTTATACGATCTATAAATAATGACTATCTCCTTATTTTGAGCTTATCTCAAATAAAAACTTCTTAACTTTCGCCCCAAACCAAAATTTTTTTATGAGTAAACCAATCAAATTTATTCTGGCAGCGCTTTTTCTATTTAGTATGCCGGGTGCATTTGCACAAAAACAAACTATTACCGGAAAAATTATTGATGCCAATACCGGGCTGCCACTCCAGGGGGCCTCGGTAAAAATAAAATCAACCACAACAGGAGTTACTACTTCTGACAACGGAGCTTTTAGTGTGGATGTTCCGGCCAATAGCACCTTAATTATTTCAATTATTGGATACGCCGATCAAACGATAAAAGTTGGCAGCAGCAGCAACCTGGATATTAAAATGTTACCATCTATTACAGACCTGGCACAGATAACAATGGTGGGTACACGTACACCCGGCAGGATCAAAACAGAGTCGCCGGTGCCGATAGATGTAATAAGAATTAACCAGGCAGGGCTGCCTACTGCTAAAATGGATTTGACTTCTGTATTAAATGTATCCGCTCCTTCCTTTAATTATAACAAACAAAGCGGTGCTGATGGTGCAGACCATATTGATATTGGAACCCTTCGTGGATTGGGTGCTGATCATACACTTGTTTTGATCAATGGAAAAAGAAGACATCCTACAGCTTTTGTTGGACTGTTTGGCACCCGTGGCCGTGCTGGTTCAGGTGTTGATATGAATGGCTTTCCGCAAGCTTCGGTTGACCGAATTGAAATACTCCGTGATGGTGCTTCTGCACAATATGGATCAGATGCTATTGCTGGTGTGATCAATATTATTTTGAAAAAAGATATCAACCAGTTATCTGTAAATGCAGGCTGGAGTGGATATTATGATACAAAAAACAATTCCAGGAAGTATAACTCCAACAATGATTATTACGCAGGAGATGCAATAGATGGAAATACATTTGCTGCTTCGCTAAACCATGGTGCAGGTATTGGAAAAAATGGAGGATTTATTAATTACGCTGTTGATTACCGTACACAGGGTAAAACATACAGGGCTGCGCCAGTATCTGCTGATTTTGCGACAGATAAATATGCATTGCCCGATATAAATTATGGCCGCAGGGCTTTTGGAGATGGTTCCATTTCAACAGCAGGTGTTATGTATAATATGGAAATTCCTTTTAGTGCCAGTAAAAAAACCAGCTTCTATTCTTTTGGCGGTTATAATTATAAATCATCGGATGCTTTTGCCTACACCAGGTCGTGGAGTGCCAAGCCAGAACGGTTTCCTGTGGACGCAAACGGAAATTTGCTGATGGTGCCTTCTATTATGCGTACCACCAAAGACGGAAGTATTTATTATAACCCCCATATACAAACGCATATTAATGATGGCTCTTTTGCTGTAGGATTAAAAGGTAGTATGGGCAATGACTGGAACTGGGATGTAAGTAACAATACCGGTTACAATAATTTCCATTATTATGGAGATAAAACTTTTAATGCATCCGTGATTGGAGATGCATCACAAACGCATTTTGATGATGGAGGTTTTAGCTTTTTACAAAACTCCACCAATCTTGATTTCAGTAAATCCTTTGCAAGCGTAGCGGAGGGACTTAATCTTGGTTTTGGTGGTGAATTCCGGTATGAAAAATATAAAATTTTTCAGGGTGAAGAAAGATCGTATAAAGGTTATCATCCTGACCCAATAATTTATCCAAATTTAATTGGTGTTGGTCTTGATCCTGAAGACTCTTTAAGAACACCTGCATCAGGTTCACAGGGTTTCCCTGGATTTAGTAATACAGATGAGGTAAGCGCCAACCGCACAAACATTGGAGTGTATGCTGATGCAGAAATCAATGTAACAAAACAATGGCTGATAGACGGAGCAGCCCGTTTTGAAAACTACTCTGATTTTGGATCGGTATTAACAGGAAAGTTAGCCACACGGGTAAAAGTTGCTGACAATTTTAATATCCGTGGTTCGGTGAGCACAGGCTTCCGTGCCCCTTCTCTGGCGCAGATACATTTTAGTAATACACTTACTTCTTTCAGCAATGGCGAATTAGTGCAATCTTTGATAGCACCTAATACAAGTGCTATTGCAAGAGCAGCAGGCATACCCAAATTGAAACAGGAAAAGTCAGTGAATGCCAGTCTTGGTTTTACTTTTAAACCGGCAAGAACATTTACCATCACTCTAGATGGATATATTGTTAAGATGAAAGACCGTGTAGTATTATCAGGTCTTTTCAGCAAAGATGATGAAACATTGCCTGATGAATTTACCTCTCAGTTCCCGGCTGAAGTAAGTACAGCACAATTTTTTGCAAATGCTGTAAACACTACCAATTATGGTATTGATATCGTTGCAGACTATACAAAGAAATGGGGTGTCAATACA
>JAYVLZ010000232.1:0-4597 GCA_043759175.1 Chitinophagaceae bacterium
CCCGAAGGGATGTAATGATTATAGAAGGGTCATAAACATTTGGAAAAACTCCGAAGGAGTGACATTGAACCTGATTTAACCCTTAACTAAATGACATTGCCCTTTCGGGTCATTATAACACTTGCTTATTATCACCGGGTTTGCACCCGGCGTTAATAAAATATAACTGCTTCGCAGTTGTAAGAATGCTTAAATAAACTACTTTGGTTTATGAAAGTATTGTATATTTATTTGCAGCAGGCAGGTATTGATGATGAAGCAGCATTTAAAACTTTATTTAAAATAAATCCTTGAGCCGGGGATTAAACTATTCAATTTTATTAAGGGCCTTTACCATTATTTCAAGATCGGTAACACCCCTGAATCCGCTAAACCCAACAGATAGTTTTATTCCGTTTTTCATAGTGAGTGGTTGTCCGCCTTCCCATCCGATTAAATCCGGAGTTTCAATACCATTGGCATTCTCTGCTATTTCTTTATTAAAGACCATTCTTTCATATTCACCAGTCTTAACTCCTGTAAGCCAAACCTGACTGGCCTTTGTCCAGGCAACCCTGTAAGACTGTCTTAATCTTGGTTTATTTGTTCCGAACATTTTTCCATATACCGTTCCATCTTCATCAATAATACAAACGGCTACATTTCCATTGGCAATATTTTTATCCAACGGATCTTCCATGTATACCGGTATCAGTTTTTCAATTGCAGCGAAGAACTGGTTGATGACCATGCTGGTTTCCATTATATATTATTTATGATGTAAAGGAATTTATTTTTTCTACACCAGTGAAAAACCTGGTGGAACAAGGTAGGTAAAAGTAAAACGGGATACAATTTTTGCATCCCGTATTTTTTAGTTTTATTGTTTGATCTGTAGTAATTAAATAAGGTTCTTTTTTATATACGCAATACTCTGCGTAATACTGTCAAATGGAGAACCTGGGCATTTGTCCTGCTCTACAAAAAAGTATTGTAAGCCAGCAGTCTCCTGATGTTTTAAAATTTCTTTGAAATTGATAACGCCGTTACCTACTTCTGTAAATGCTTTTTCCGGCGTGTTGTCCATATCCTTCATATGAAACAACGGGAACCTGCCAGGGTGTTGTTTAAATAATTCAATTGGATCCATTCCAGCCTTGCTTACCCAGTAGATATCCATTTCCATTTTCACCAGGTCTTTATCTGCACCCATTAAAATATCGAATGGATATTTATCATCCTGTTTTACAAATTCAAAATCATGATTGTGATAACACAATTGTATCCCTGCTTTTTTACATCTTTCACCTGCAATGTTTAATTGGTCTGCTACATATTTATAATGATCCAGTCCGCCCCGTTCATCAACAGATAAGTAAGCACATACCATATATTTCAATCCCACTGCCGCTGCATCATCCACCGCTTTGTCCCATTCATGCAGCATAGTGCCTTTTACTATTTCTCCTTTTTGTTTTTCCTCCCCTAACCGGTAATGAGCGCTGGGCATTATTAGCCCATTATCTTTTAACAACTTTGAAAAAGTAGCCGGATCCATACCATAAAATTTTTGTGAGCCGGTATAGGTTGCACCTTCTACAGCATTGAAACCGATCTTTGCAACTTTTGCAAGAGTATTAGCCGGATCCGTTGCCATGAAATCCCGTACTGTATACAACTGCAGACCTAATAAAGATTTGTTACGAAGGAAGCCAGATGGCACCATTAGCAAGCCTGCAGAAAGAACGGATGTTGATTTTAAAAATGAACGTCTTGTTGTCATAATGATTTTTTTAAATGGCGAAGTAATATTTATTTACACTAAAATTACTATTTTTTACAACGCATCTTTTTCATTATTAAATTTTTGAATCGTTTTTAATTAATTGTTTACGTTATTTATTATAGAATTTTTTGAGGATAACTGAATAACACAAATGACAATCTGTACCACAACTAAAATTGTTACAAATATCATCTCATGCCCCTCCATCTTACTTTCATTCTTTGTAATTTTCAATCAAGTAAATTACTCTGAAATATCAGTATTGAATAGGTGATAAACCGGCGAAAAATATTAGGGAAGTGGTAATACGCAATAATTCAATAAAAGATTACCGGCATTCGGTTAAAAACCCGTCTCAGCAGGTAGTTCTGTAATATCGTATCGTTAGTTATGTAATAAAAGTTATCTTCAAAGGATCGTAAAAATTTAAAATGAACTTACTTAACCAATATTTAAAAGTTAAAACATCCACATTACCCGGTTGCGGAAGAGGATTATTTACAAAAATATTTATTCCAAAAGGGATCATTATTACAGAGCATACAGGCAAGATTACCAGCTTTAAAGATGCCGATGATGAGGGCAGCAATCCATACCTGTTTTATGTTTCCAGGAATCATGTAATTGATGCCAGGCGCCACCATCAAACGTTTGCCCGTTTTGCAAATGATGCCAGGGGATATAAAAGAATTGCTGGCTTTACCAATAACTCAAAATATATTATCGTTGGTAAAAGAGTTTTTATTACTTCCATAAAAGATATCATGCCAAAAGAGGAAATTTTTGTAAGCTATGGTAAAGAATATTGGGATGTGATGAAAGAAAATATGAACGCTTAAAAATTAAGCGCTCACATCCGCAAAGAAAGCCTTCAATAATTTACAAGAGTTAAATTTCTCTGCATTTTTGTTTTCGCTTTTTTCCTGTAAGTAATTTTTGTGTGATACTCCGTCCTGATAAATGTTATTCAGGTTTGAGGCATAAAATAATTTATTTGCTTTACATTAGCGGCTCTATAACTGAAGTACTACACTTAAACTTCGTCCATGGTGGGTTTATATAATGGACGGATAACGGATCAATATTATCCTTATATACGTCCGCAGGAAAGTGGGAATAAAACACAGATGTACGCTGGGCAAAGCTTACCAGGAAAGATGGTAGTGGTATTATGATTGCAGCAGTGGATACCTTATTAAATATAAATGCCCTTCCTTATAATGCAGAGCAATTATTTTCCGGCCCCGAAAAACAACAAAAGCACAGTGGTGAACTGGAGCCGGATAAAAACATACATCTTGATATAGACCTGCAGCAAATGGGTGTAGGTGGTATCAACAGTTGGGGAGAGTTGCCATTGGAAAAATACAGGATGCCTTATAAGGATTATAATTACCGGTACATCATTATTCCCTTTAATAAGTAAAAAAATTTAACACACAGTTACTGCTTATTTATGAACGTTGTATTGCGATGGACAGGAATAGCAACATTTTTCACTAATGATGTAGCCTTGCATGTTCATCAAAACTGAACATACTCATTAATGTTGCTTTACAACTTTTCGATAAGTTCAGGTAATTTGGAAAGGCCCCAATATTTTATATACTCAGGTCTTTTTAATATTTATAAACAAGAAAAATAGTGCCTGGAGGCCAAATCAAATAGTAAATAAATGTAGAGATGACATTTAAAATCAATTGTTTAAAATTTTTGTTAGAAAAAAGGATAAATAAATTTGGCAGAAACAAATAAAAGTTTTTATATTGTGCAAACGATTGCACAGTTTGTCTCAAAAAATTACCATTCATGATATTGCCAGGGAATTGAATTTTACTCCCGGAACTGTTTCAAGAGCATTGAATGATAATCCCCGTATTAGTATAGAAACAAAACGTCGTGTAAAGAAAAAAGCAGCAGAGTTAAAGTATCAGCCAAATAAAATTGCCTCCTCCCTCCGCTCTGGTAAATCGCATACAATTGGTGTGATTATACCCAGCGCCCAAATAAACTTTTTTGGATATGTTGTACATGGAATTGAATTGATGGCAAGCCTTAACGGATATAGTATTTTACTTTTTCAAACGGAAGAAACTACCATTCTTGAAAAAAAAGCGATTGAAACATTTGTAAATGCAAGGGTGGATGGAATACTGGCATCCATTGCAAAAGAGACTTCTGATTTTAGCCATTACCAGGAGCTGCAAAAAAGACATATCCCATTAGTTTTTTTTGACAGAACCAATGACAAAATGAAAGTACCCTCAGTTGTAATTGATGATTACAAAGGTGCTTTTATGGCTACTGAACATCTTATTGGTAATGGATATACAAGGATAGCACATGTGTCGGGGCCGCAGCATATCAATGGTTTTCGTGACAGGTTAAATGGCTATATGGATGCATTGAAAAAGCATAAAATAAAAGTGGATAAGAAACTTATTTATCCTGGTGATCTGTTAATTGAATCAGGGAGGGCTGCAGTAGATTATTTTTTCAGGTTAACCAATATTCCAGATGCAGTTTTCGCTGTAGAAGACTATACCGCACTTGGGCTCATTAAAGGATTAAAAGAAAGAAAAATAAAAATACCGGGTGAATTTGGTGTGATAGGTTTTGCCAATGAAAATTTTGATGAACATATTACACCTTCATTATCATCTGTTGATCAGCGAACAGTTCAGATGGGTAAAGAAGCACTAAGCCTTTTAATGAATATCATTGCAATAAAAGAAAACAAAACAGTTATGAAAGTGCAGGACAAAATTATTCTTCAACCTGTTATGCATTACAGAGATTCCTCTAAAGGAAAACAGGTGCCTGGCATAAAGC
>JAYVLZ010000233.1:0-18404 GCA_043759175.1 Chitinophagaceae bacterium
AAAAGTTTACGCAACTTAATTAAAACCCATGGCAATCCATTACTTTTGCTGCGCTTTTAAAATTAATCACACCTAAAAAATTATCATGTCGTTAATATCAGTTGGCTCCATGGCTTTTGATGCCATTGAAACTCCTTTCGGAAAAGTTGACCAGATTGTGGGAGGCGCAAACGTTTATATTGCTTACGCTGCAGGCCATTTTATTACCCCGGTACAAATGATCTCTATAGTGGGGTATGATTTTCCTAAGGAAGAAATGGAAGAACTGAAAAGCCGGGGGGCACAACTGGATGGCGTGGAAATAGTGCCGGATAAAAAATCTTTTTTCTGGAGTGGCCGGTATCATTTGGATATGAATACGAGGGATACATTGGTTACTGACCTGAATGTGCTGGCAGACTTTAAGCCCGTGGTGCCAGAAAGCTACCAGGGTGCAGAATTTTTAATGCTGGGTAATTTGGCCCCCTCCACACAGTTAAGTGTGATCAACCAGATGAAGAAAAGGCCAAAGCTGATTGTAATTGACACCATGAATTTTTGGATGGATATTGCATTGGACGATCTGAAAGCGGTATTAAAAAAAGTGGATGTGCTGATGGTAAACGATAGTGAGGCAAGGCAATTGAGCGGTGAGTTTTCTTTGGTAAAAGCTGCTAAAAAAATTATGGATATGGGCCCGGCCTTTTTAGTAGTAAAAAAGGGAGAACATGGCGCATTACTGTTTCATAAAGAGCATGTGTTTTTTGCTCCCGCCCTTCCCCTGGAAGAAGTGTTTGACCCAACCGGTGCTGGTGATACCTTTGCTGGTGGCTTTATCGGCTATCTTGCAAAAACAAGGGATATTAGTTTTGAAAACATGAAAACTGCCATTATTGTAGGAAGTGCATTGGCAAGTTTTTGTGTGGAAAAATTTGGCCCCAACCGGCTGAAAGAAATAACAAAGGCAGATATTGATGAAAGGATCAGTGAATTTGTTCGGTTGGTAAATTTTGATATTGAACTGGTGTAAAATATTATCAAAACTTTAGAACAGCTTTCTACGTAGCTTTGTTATAATAGTGCATCTTGCATTGTGGAAGTTTGAAAATTTGTAAAACAAAAAATATGTTAGAAATCATTGCACTTGTATTCCTTTGTAAAAAGAATGGAATTTTGGCTGAAAGAAAAGGACTGAAGCCTGGTATGTGGAAAGTATATACCGTGATAGCCTGGATAGTAATGGAGTCCCTGGGTATTTTTATTGGTATGAAAATGTTTGGCAAAACGAATTTAATAGCTGTTTTTGCTGTTGGTTTATTCGCAGCTTTTGGCGGATATCTGTTTATCAGGCACAATTTGGAAAGAAGAACAGACTACCTGGAAGAAGATGTAAATCACATTAGTGTTGATGACCTGCAACCTCCTCCACGAAAATAACAGTAGCTTCACAAATTATTTAATTGCCCAACAAAAAACTGAAGAGTTTTTTGTTGGGCAATTTTTTTATTCACTTTTTCAATCCTGTTTGCTGATAAATTTTTGATACAGGCAGGTAGTGCTATTATAATATGCCCGAATATTATTATGTTGCATCCCGGCAATAACTAACGGATCATTTTAATAACAGGATTAAAATAACAACTGTATATGAAAAAATATTTGCTCTCCATTGTGTTGTGTTTTTCAGCATTGAATTTTTATGGTCAAGGCTATATGCCCGGGGCTGAAAATATTGCCAACCGTAAAACTTTCCAGGATAATAAGTTTGGTATGTTTATTCACTGGGGTGCATCCAGTGTGCTGGGCCATGGCGAGTGGGTGATGAATAATAGGAATATAAAAGTGCATGAGTATTCAAAGCTGCTCCACTTTTTCAATCCGCAAAGTTTTGATGCAAAAAAATGGGTTGACATAGCAAAAGGTGCCGGTATGAAATATATTACTTTTATCACCCGCCATCATGATGGATTCAGCAACTGGGATACCAAACAATCTGACTGGAAGATAACCAACACGCCTTACGGAAAAGATGCGTTAAAGCTGTTGGCAGATGAATGTCACAAGCAGGGAATAAAACTCGTTTGCTATTATTCTTTATTAGACTGGTACCGCAGCGATTATCAATATGAAACAGGCCGTACAGGAAAAGGAAGTGGCAGAACAGAAAAAAGTAACTGGGAAGGTTATTTGAAATTTATGAAAGCACAACTAACAGAGTTGCTGACAAATTACGGAGAAATCTCAGGTATCTGGTTTGATGGTCACTGGGATCAGACAGCACCAGAAGGCGCTGCAGACAGAACCTCCCGTGTTGACTGGAAATACAATGAGATATATGAACTCATCCATAAGTTGCAGCCACAATGTTTAATCGGGAACAACCATCATATGAGCCCATTTGCCGGGGAAGATTTCCAGATGTTTGAAAAAGACTTGCCGGGTCAAAATAAATCAGGTCTTAATTTCCAGGAGGGATCAACAGACCTGCCGCTGGAAACATGCGAAACAATGAATGACAGCTGGGGTTTTAATATTACGGATGGTAATTATAAATCTGTGAAAGGCCTGGTTCAATACCTTGTAAATGCGGCAGGTCACAATGCAAATTTCTTATTGAATGTTGGTCCCATGCCCGATGGAAATATTCAAAAGGAATTTTCAGATACATTGAATGCGATTGGCAAATGGATGCAGCAAAACGGAGAAACTATTTATGGTACCCGTGGTAATATTATTGCCCCACAACAATGGGGAACACTGGTCAGTAAAAACAAAACAGTGTATGTACATATCCTGAACAAGCCACAGGAACCGGCTTATATTTTTATTCCCGGATTAAAAGAAAAAATTGCAAAGAGTTTTTTGTTTAATGGAAAAAAGGAAGTGAAAATAAAACAAGTGCCGGAAGGAAGTTTTATTTATTTAGATGGAGTTGCGCTGGATGATATTGATACCATCATTCAGTTGGAATTGAAATAAATATTGCTCAGAGATTTGTTTGAGACTGGTATGCCTTAATTGCTTTTTTTACACTCTTATGTTTTTGAATTAATACCAGTGCATCTTCTTTGCTGATGCCGAGCTCCTGTACCAGCATAAGGGTGGCCCTGTTCCATAATTTACTGTTGGATAATTGCATTTCCACCATCTTATTCCCTTTTACTTTTCCCAGTTGTATCATGACCGTAGTGGAGATCATATTCAGCGCCATCTTTTGTACTGTGCCTGCTTTCATTCTTGTGCTGCCGGTTACAAATTCCGGACCTGTTACCAGTTCAATTGGATAATCTGCTTCTTTGGCAATAATACTCCCGCTGTTGCAAACAATACAACCCGTACTGATGCCGTTTTCTTTTGCAATTTTTATTCCACCCAATACATAAGGCGTGCTGCCGGATGCTGCAATTCCAATCAAAAAATCTTTTGATGAAATGTTATAAGTAGAAAGATCTTTCCAGGCTTGTTCTGTATCGTCTTCTGCAAATTCAATAGCATTTCTGATGGCGGTATCACCTCCTGCAATTAATCCGATCACTGTATTGTGCACATTATAAGTTGGTGGAATTTCTGATGCATCTAAAATACCCAGACGGCCACTGGTACCTGCGCCAATGTAAAACAAGCGGCCGCCTGCTTTCATTTTTATTACCAAAGCAGATATCAGTTTTTCTATTTGCGTCAATGATTCTTTTACTGTTTGTGCCACAGTAAAATCTTCCTGGTTAATACCAGTAATTAATTCCATCACTGATTTTGTTTCCAGGTCATCGTGGTTAGATGGAGCTTCGGTGCTTTTATCTTTATTCATAAATTGCTGGCTGAAACTTTATCTGCAGCGGAACAAAAATAACCAATTCGAAATTTTATAAATCAATTGGCATATTTCAAAAAAAATAGTATATACTGAAGCGAATTTTTAATTGTTTATCCCGCCATAATTTCAAAAGGAATGTGCGTTATTTTACTACTTCATCTTCAATTGTGCATAATTGGGATGTTCAGGATTTACAATCAGTTCCTGCCTTTGCGGATGAATCAATACATCCATTTCTTCCATAGGAATTGCACCCAGCAAAGGTTCGCTGTCACCAGGCAAAACAAAAGCATTGCAAACAGCAGTCCTGTTTTTGAACTTTACCTGTATTGGCCCCACTACAGCATATTCTACCACAGAGCTATCAGCCATTTGGGCTTTTCTTTTTTCAAGTAAGGGTAAGTCAAGCTGTTCCCGGATGGTTTCGTTAATAGCCATCATGTATGCACCGCTGTCAGCAAGCATGTTTAACCTGATTCTTTTTACTTCATCTTTATCAAGTTTAAATCTTCTTACCAAAGCCAGGTCATCTGCATTTATTAATTCGATTTCAGCATATACTAATCCCATATTGCTATAATTTTATTTGTACAAAAATAATCAATTCAAATTTTCGGGAAACTATGGTTCCTGACGTGTTGTTAATTGAATTCTTCCTTCTTCGTAGGCTTTGTCCCGGCGTGCTAATTCTTCAAATAAAATCTTATTTGAAATCATGTAATCCTGCAGCTCTTTGTCTTCCCGTAATAAGTAATACAGTTCAGCCTTTTGGGGAGGCGTAAGATTTTTTATATCTTTTGTGAGTAATGACATTATTATAATAAGTACGAATATTTTTTTCAAAATGAGGTTTGAATAAATGGTTAAAACTTTTGCGGACAAGGCGTTCCTTTCATCGTATAATCAGCATCACACCGTTCATCAGAATGAATACCGTTGGGTGTTAATTTTTCCCAGACAAAAGCCCCTTCTCCACTACCGGCACTTCTGCTAAAACCCAATTTCCCCACAGTAGCATCATAAGATACACCAATTCTCGCCCTGCTGTCTTCATTGTACCTTCTGTCAAACAGATCAAGACTGAGTGTTACACCAAAGGCATCGCTGTTTTGAAAATTTACATTGCCACGGTACCATAAACCAATACCTACCCGGGCATCTTTATACTCACACCCAATACTTACAGAATTGCTTTTTGCCTGCTGGTAATAAATAAAACTGGGTAAGAAATAACTGTCGCCATATTCATCCAGGTCAATTTTATACCGAACATATCCAAACCATTGACGTGGTAACTTGCTGTAAATATTTGAAGTGAGTGATTCATCCGGTTGGTTGATGTGATGGGAGCCTCCACCAATCATCCACTTATCTCCGTAATACAATAAGAAACCTGCACCAAAATCTGCGAAGTATTTGTTGTTGTTCAATGGCCGGTCTGCTGCTGATACAGAGCCGGGTATCACACCGGTGTTGTCGATCTGGTCAGAAAAATAAAGTTTGTCGTAGTTCACACTCCTGTTGGCCAGGCCTGCCTGCAAACCCAGGTGAAGTCTTGCATTCGGAAGGCAAAGACCGTAAGAGTATATCCCATAAAAACTGGTTTTGTTGATGTAGCCTTCTTTTGAATTTGTCAATAATAATCCAAGCCCGCCATGAAAACTTTTTATAAACCGGTCTGCACCAACAGCAGCATATTCCATGTTAGTAGGAATATTTATCCAGTGGCGTTTATACGTTGCCGTGAAGCGGAGATCCATTTCTCCCGTACCGGCAGTGGCAGGATTCAATGTGAGTGGTGAATTGAATGCCTGCGTAAAAAATGGGTCCTGTGCAGTGGCTGAAAATTGTATCAGTACCATACATGCTACTGTAAATAATTTTTTCATAACAGTAATTTTTTATTTGGTTTCACACCTGGCGTTTTATAGATATTCTGTGAAACAATATTTTATTTTACAACCGTAATTGTCCCTGCTTTTTTATACTTGCCTTCTCCGGGGTATAACATACCCAGCCACTCGGTACCATTTTTAAATTTGGCATCAATCCTCCATACATACACATCCTGTTGCATCAGCACACCTTTATATCTTCCATCCCATGATTTATTTGGAACACCGTCTGCATCTATACTACTGGTTTCAAAGATCAACTCACCCCAGGTGGTAAATATTTGCAAACGGTATTGTGCCAATCCTTTTCCTTTTGGCATAAACTCTCTAAGGTTGCTTTGAATACAGCCCGGGCAAATTGCATTGGGCACATACAAAAATCCAGGGAAGCCATCAATCCTTGCGATCTTAACAGTAGTATCAAGGCACTGTGATACCGCATCCAGCACAATCAGTTGAATAGGGTAATTACCGGTATCTGCATATTTATGTGAGATCACATCACGGGTGTTTGCAAAGCTGCCATCGCCTAAGCTCCATTGGTAAGTGTAGTTGTTACTGTTAGGCGTAAGATTATTAAAACTAAATGTATAATTCGGGTAAGAAATCACCGCCGAAGGACTGATAAAAAAATCTCCTGAGGGTGGAACCTTTGCAGTAATTAAGTTTGATTTTACAATGGAGTCTTTACAACCCAATCCATTATCGGCAACCAGTTTTATTGTATAAGGCACAATGCTGGGAGGGAATTGCTGGTATGGATTTACATCCGTACTAAAAACTGTACTACCATAACTCCACACATAGCTTTCTCCATTTTGTGTAAGGTTAGTAAAGTGTACATTGGCGGTGTCGCAGCTAATGGTTATATCAGGTTCAAAATTAGCAATAGGTTTAGTGGATACTTTCACTAATTGCTGAGCTGTGTCATTACAAACACCATCACTTGCTACCAGGGTTATTAAATATTCTCCCTGCAAAGAATATACATGTGTTGGATTGGTAAATGTGCTGGTGGTATTATCGCCCCAGTTCCATTCATAAAAATTAGCGCTGGTACTTTTGTTATTGGTAGCAACGTTTAATCTCCCGGTACAACCCAGTGTATCATTCAGTGTAAAGCTTGCTTTCGGTCTTGACCTGGTAGTGAAATTTACGGAGAAGGTATCCGGCTTACAGCCATAAATATTATCAGCGATTAGTGTTATGATATATGCAGAGGCTCCCTGCGTAATGGTAAATACAGGATTAGTAGCAGTATCCACCAGTATTCCGTTTACCAGCCATTTGCGGCTGGTAGTATATTTGGATGCGTCTGTAACAGGCAGAACAAAAGGCACACAGGTGTTGGTGCTACCGATGCTAAATTGTGCATCAGCAACAGGACTCATTTGTAAAACAGCGCTTGCGGTATCACTGCAACCAACTGTATTGTTTGCAATCAGTAGTGTTGTAAATGTTCGTGGAAGAATAGTGTTGGCAGGTGTTATATACCGGTAAGTAAAATTTCCGTTGGTGGATTGCAGAACGCCATTTACCAACCACCTGTAATTGACTGGCCCGTTATCATTAAATGTGGTGGTGTTTAAATAACTTATCGTGGTATCTGTTTTACAAATATTTAAATTGGTTGGTGTAAAGGATGCAACTGGTGTACCTCTTACAGTAAAAGTTACTGAGATGCTGTCATTGCAACCCAATGCATTTCCTGCAATCATTTTTATGGTAAAAGTTCCCGGCTTGTTAAATGTATATTGAGTGCTTACGCCTGACGATACAATCAATGATGGAGATAGAGTAGTATCATTGATATACCAGGTAACCGTTTCATCAATGATACGTGGTGCAGAAAGATTTGCCGTAAATGGAGCACAGTTAATATTACCAATATTTGATTGAAGCGTAGCATCCGGCCTCACCAAAACAGTAATATTTCTCACCAATGTATCAAAACATACTACGCCATTATTGTTGGTTTTTTCTGCTCTTAAAAAAATGGTATAGTCGCCTGCTGCGGAATAAACATGGGTTGGATTTGATCCTGCACTGGATTGGCCATCGCCCCAGAACCAACGATAATTGCTTGCATTCAATGATGTATTATTTATCTTGATCGTATCACCCAGGCAATAAATAATTGAGTTGGCAGTAAAGGCTGCAACTGGTTTTGCAAATACTGTAACCTCTCTTGTAATAGTAGTATCGCTGCAGCCATTGGTCATGAATATTGATACATTAAAAACACCTGTATCACTGTAAGTATGTATAACGGTTGTTTCGGTATTGTTTGTAATAATTAGTGGAGTACCATCGCCAAAATCCCAGGTGTAACTGGTAGCTCCGGATGTGGCATTATTAAAGGCAACAATGTGCGGAGCACAACCAAACAAATCAGTTGCATTAATATTGATCTGCGGATTGATAGCATTTGGTGCAATACGGATGTTGATCGTTTGTGTATCATTACCGCACTCATTCACAGCCGTTAGCCTGATGGGTAATGTATCAATGATGTTACCAATATTGTAAGTGTGATTCAATGGGCCGTTTACAGATGTGGTATCCCTGTCTCCGTCACCAAAATCCCAGTAATAAGTATTGGGTCCTCCCAAGGAAGTATTGTTGATCTCAACTGTAAAGGGCGAACAGCCAAATGTAGTAACCACACCAAATCTTGCGTTCGGATTACTCCTGATTTTCACACTGTCCCGCCATACAGTGGTATCACAACCATTGTAAGCCTTTAATGAAATTTGATAAGCAGTATCATTAAAAAACGGACTGGTGTTAAAAGTGGTGGTACCCGGTTGAGCTGATGTACTGCTGACACCGTTACCAAAATTCCAGAAGAACTGAATATTGTTATTGATGATACTGGAGGTATTATTAAAAGTAACATCCAATGGTCCACAACCGCCTATATTATCTTTTGTAAAACGGGCAATCACTGTTTGCACAGTAATAAATTGTTGTTCTATACTATCCGGCTTACAACCAAAGGGGCTGATGGTTACCAGTTTAATATTTACAGTACTACCAGGATTAGTAATAGTATAGCCTGGAAAAATACCGGTAGTGTTGCTACCAAATAAAATATTATCTGCATACCAGTTGTAAGTGCCGTTGCTGTCTGGCAATGCTATTACTGAAATAGCAGCAGATAAATCAAAGGGCGCACAATTGGTGGTTGGATTGCTTGTAAAAATTGCTTTAGCATCTGGTCTTACGCTTACTGTTATTACATTGCTTTCTGAAGTACAATTGCCACTGATTACATCCCTTCGGAAATAATGCACACCCGCTGCTGCGTATATTGGTGGCTGGTAGTTAATATCATTTCCAACAATTGACCATGTGATGGAATCGGTGCTGGTGAGCCATGTGTAACTGTAAGTACTGTTACCGCCATTTGCTGCATTGCCCTGCAAACTATTTACCGCCGTATTCACACACACTTGCTGATTAGCAGTTATAATATTATTGGCAATTCCGGGATCAATCGTAAGGCAAACAGGATTGCTGATTATTTCACATTGATTATTTGTTTGTACTTTTCTCCTGTAGCAGGTATTTGCAGTTGGACTTGCTAATAAAGTGACAAGATTTGCACCTGGAATATTCTGCCAGTTATTCTGACCTGCAGGTGAAGATTCCCATTGGTAAGAATACACAGCGGGGATAACTGAAGCATCGCCACCAGAAAGCGTATTATTGAGTATAGTAAATGATTGACCATTACAAATAGTGGTATCGTTTTTAATGACATTAATGATTGGAGTTAACACTGCAATAGTAAACGGTAATGAAATATTGCTACTGATACATCCATTGCCATCGGTGATCCGGGTTAGCTGAATACTGTAGGGACCAGGTGTACTGTTTGGATTGATCACTTGTACAGGAGCAGGGCCATTGCTGTTAATTGTCTGAGTTACCGGGTTAGGAGTTCCATCAGGTTTTACTACTACCAATCCGATAGTATATGGTGCGGTTCCAGCAGTGGCGGTAAATAAAATACTGCCAGCATCTGATAAACAAATAAATGGTACAGGAGGATTGATGCTTCCAGCCGGTGTCGGATTCACCGTAATGGTAACTGCATTGGAAGCAGCACTGCATTGTGGTGTGCTTACTATCCTTCTGTAATAAGTAGCAACAGATAAAACCGGCGGTTGATAATCGGCCGCTGTGGCACCGCCAATATTTAACCAGTTAATATTATCACTGGAATTTTGCCATTGATAAGTATAGTTTCCACCACCACCATTTGGTGATTCTCCAATTACCGGTGCCGGTGCAAACCCGGCACAAGTAATTTGACTGGCAGCGATATTAAAATTGGTTAATGCCCCCGCTACATTAATGGTGATAATATTGGAAGTATCAGAGCAAGGCGTGCTGTTTACAACTCTCCTGTATTGTATGGTATCCGTTAATATTCCCGGCGCATATACATCATTGTTAGCTCCGCTAATGTTGCTCCATGTGCTACCTCCGTCAGTGGAACTTTGCCATTGATAAATATAAGCACTATTGCCGCCACTCACTGTACCCGTGGTAAACGGATTGGGTGCAGTGTTGGCACAAATTGTTTGATTGGTTGCAATGGTATTACCGCTGATACCAGGGTTTACATTAATAGTAATAATGGCCGCAGCACTCTGGCAGTTGAAAGTATTTGTTTGGGTTACATAAAACAAGGTAGTGCCTGCAGCAGCAGTAGAAGGTATTGGTGGTGTGGATAAACCACCGGTTAACCCTGCATTATTATACCAGGTAAATGTATTGGCACCGGTACCTGTAGCAGTTAATGCGGAGGCAGGCGCATTTTGGCAATAAGTAATGGGTGAATTGACCAAAGGAACGGTTGGCTGTGGGTTTACAGTAATAGTAAATGTGTCCGGTACACCTGCACAATTGCTAACAGATGGTGTAACAATGATAATAGCTGTTACCGGAACAGTGCTGTTATTAATTGCCGTAAATGCAGAAATATTTCCAGTGCCACTGGCAGCTAAACCGATAGCCGTATTATTGTTAGTCCAGTTATAAGTTGGTGTACCAATCGTGTTGGTAAAATTATAAGGTCCGGCAGAAGCGCCACCGCATGCTGCCTGATCGGCAGTAGGTACTATATCCGGGGCAACCGATACCGTTACTGTTTCTGTGGCGGTAGTACTGCCGCATTCATTCGTAACTGCCAAAGAAATCGGGTGATTGCCTGTTGCAGTAAAGCTAACATTACCGGGGTTGGCAGTGCTGGCAGTGGCTGGCGTTCCTCCGGTAAACGTCCATGCATAGGTGGCTGTATTGCTGCTGCATACATCTATGGTAGCAGACGGAGTGATATTAATTGCACCGCAACTGTAAGTTGGTAAATCAATAGTAACTGCCGGAGGTTTTTTTATATCTACCGTTTTGCTTGTAGTAAAAGTGCCGCATGCATTGGTTACATTTTGTGTAAGTGTGTATCTGCCGGGGCTGGTAAAATTGATAGATGGATTTTCAGATACATCACTGGTGCCATTGGTAAAAGTATATGCAAAAGTAGTACCGCAAAAAGCTGCTGTATAAGTAACAACCCATTTATAGACTGGATTGTCACAACTCCCAAATGTGTTAGTAGTGTTGGTAATATTAGCAGTAAATGGAGCACAACCAGCATTATCTACCGTAAAACCAGGACTTGGGGGAACTGTAATACACACTTCCTTTGTTACCGTGGTAGTGCCGCATGGGTTTGTAGCCGTCATCGTTACATTGTATGTTCCGGGGCTGTTATATGGATGACAAGGATTTACTTCGGTGCTTGATCCTCCATCGCCAAAATCCCATTGATAGGTTGCAAGCGTATTGCAGCCAGGGCCATAAGAACCTGCGGTAGTACTATTATTAAAACATACCGGTTGATTAACACAGGCCGGTGTTGCATCAATTTCAAAATCGGCATTTGGTTTTATTCTTATCTGTATATTTCCTGCGGTATAAGGTGTATTATCACAGGCATTGCTCACCCGTAAAATAGCTGTGTAGCTGGGCGAAGGGCAAGAAGAAGAAGTGTAAGTATAATTTACCGTATCATCTGTTAAGCCAGCATTTAATGGATGATCTAATGTAACGGATTGTCCGTCCCCAAACTCAAGCACATACCTGGTGCCAGGAGAATTCAATGTCCAGTTGCTGATGGTAAAAGGTACTATTGCAGGCGCACATAAATTAGTAGTGGAACCTAACGTGCCAAGGCTTCCGGCGGGATTACTTTGATTGGCTACTACATAAGTTTTTGTATTGCTGCATCCGTTTGATCCAGCGGCGGTAACTTTTAAATTAAAAGCTCCTAAAGTTGTGTAGGTATGCGTTAGCGGAAAGCTTACTCCGTTTTGTATAGTGCCATCTCCCCAGTCTATATTATACGAAGTGATGCAGCCGGCACCTGGTGAAATATTATTAACCGCTAAAGTATATGTTGGATTTGCAGCTGTAGGGGAATTGCTGCAATTATTAAATGGGCTAAAAACGTTTTGATCGCTTAATTGTACATCCGGTACCTGCAATATGGTTATCTGTTTTGTAATGGCAGTATTGGTACAGCCTTTTGAATCGGTAACAGAAAGTTTTACATTAAATGGTTTTGTTGCACAGCCCAGCGAAGTAAAAGCATGCAGTGGATTAGCATTGGCAGACGTATTTCTATCCCCAAAATCCCATGCATATGTATAAGGAGGAGTTCCACCTGTAATATTTGAAGTGAAAACCACATTATTACCAGCGCATGCATTATTTGGAGTGAAAGAAAAATCAATAGCCGACCTGCTGGTGGAGCTTACAGCTACAGGCCCCAATGTATCGGGCGTATTATTACTTCCCGGTGTTATGATAACTGTATAATTACCATCTGCACCAGCATTGTAAGTATTTGCATTTGCACCAACATTACTGCCATCTTTTTTCCATTGATAATTCGATCCTGTTGCTGCTCCATTTACAGTAAGGGTAACCGTTCCACCACCGGCACAGTAAGTGGCAGTACCGGATGGTGAAAGTGTTTGACAATAAATATTCAGGCAAAAAAACAATGCCCCAAACAGCGTAACTAATATTCTCATCAACAGTAGTTAAAATATTTTACAACCTCTATTAAATTGATAGAATGTGTGACGATTAAAAATAACACATTTTGTACACTCAAAATGCTTCATCTAAATAGCACTGGCAAAAAGTCGAAAATGGGATGTTCCCCAATAGGTTCTGCTGTTAAATAAGAGAACGCTATTTCATTCTTTATAGAAGCTTATTTACTGCTTATTCGCTGCTTTAAGGAGTTAAAACTTTAAATTAGTAAAAATACTAAAAATGAGAACTGGCAATGAAGGATAGCAGTCATTAGGTTTCATTTAGTTATTCTAATAATAATAATTACAGAATGCAGATAAAATTTACACAATAAATTTTATGAATAATTGTTAAGTTGTTTTAAATTTAATCTGACAATTAAACAATTTTACCATTGAAAGCATATATAGAAGAATTTAAGGTTTTAAAATCCTATTATTTTATACTGCCTTTTGTAATTCTGATCAGCTATTTAATCTATTCTTTCGCCAGTCCTGAAATTGCTATATTCCTGGGGAAAGAAGATCATTTTTTTGAATGGTTTACTACTGTCTGTTTATTTGGATCTGGCATTTTCTTTTTTCTTTCATTCAAAAAATACAGAAATTTTTATTTCCTGTTACTTGCGTTAGTAATGTTTTTTGGTGCAGGGGAAGAAATAAGCTGGGGCCAACGCATATTGGGTTATGATACTCCGGAAAGTATAAAACAGGCGAATGTACAAGGCGAATTTACCATTCATAATCTTGAAGTATTTAATGGTAAACAATTTCACAAGTCAAGGAGATCTGGCATTCAGCGATTGCTGGAGATGGATATGCTGTTTAAGATTTTTATTTTCTCTTTTGGAATATTGTTGCCGCTTGCAGTGTGGCATATTAAACCCGTTTCGAATTTTGTAAGAAAAATAAGACTACCGGTTCCACCAGTTTCTATTGGTATATTTTTCTTTATTTCATGGTTGGGCAGGGGAGTGATATTGCGTTTCTTGAAGAAACCGTTGCCTGGTGAAGATCCTCATCAGTATTGGGCTATGGTCAATGCAGCATCCGAGTATTATGAATTTCAGGTAGCTGTGGTATTATTTGTAATCAGCCTTTTCTTTTATAAAAATAAACTCAGCAATTTTATTGGGAACGATATTAAGCAGGTAATGAATAGTTGAAAATACACTATAAATTATTTAAAGGAAAGAGCAGGAGTTTTAATGTCGTGATAAAAAAGGAAGGTCCATTTTTCTTGCTGCCCCTGCTGCCACCATTGCTGCCTTAGCTCCATACTTTTTTTCCCATCAAAATCATATTTGGCAATAAGCCTGCTTTTCATTTGCTGTAACTGCGGCGCTACATCACCACCAAAAAATATTGTTTCTCCATTTTCTTCCAGCCAGAATACCTGGTGAAAAGGGCAGTGTGCGCCGGTAACTTCGTAACGAATGTATCCATCTATAGTTCCATCGCCCTCTGTTACAATAACTTTATCTGATCCATGCAGTATTTCAAAATCTTCTGCTACGTATGACTTGCTTTCTGCCGATGCATATTGTAATTCATATTTATTTACATAATACACTGCATTGGGGAAACTAAAAAAATGCTGGTTCAGTATTTCATCTTTAATGCTTATGCCGCCAGCGTGATCTTTATGAAGATGACTTAGCAATACTTTGTTTACGTCCATTGGGTTGATACCATTGTCCAGTAAATTTTGATGAATTTGCAATGTACCATCTGGATTGCTGAAACCAAGGCCGGTATCAATTACAATAGTATCTTTTGAAGTAACAATACAAAATGGTTGTATCTCTACTAATAAACTGCCTACAGCCCGTTGTTGCAAATCATCTGCCCTGGTATCAAAAGGAATAAATTGTTTAGTCTTATCTATTGTAAAACTGCCTTCGCTCAATGGAACTATTTTCATGTGCACCCCTATCCCCTAAAGGGGAATTTTAGACTCTGATTTTATAAAGAGCATTAGTAGATATAAGTTTCATAACAAAATTAGCTGAAAAGCCATTAAAAAATAATACTCCAGACTCCCCTTTAGGGGATGGGGGCGGTTTTATCTCAGCACCATTTGCCTGTCTGCATCTAACTTAATTAATATAAAAATCAGGATCGTAAAAGTGATCAATGAGGAACCTCCATAGCTTAATAATGGCAGCGTAATTCCTATAACCGGAGCCAGGCCTACCGTAACACAAACATTTACCACCACGTGAAAAAAGATGATACTGGCCACTCCGTATGCATATACCCTGCTGAAGGTGCTTCTTTGCCGCTCGGCAGCTCTTACAATTCTTAAGATGAGTGCCAGATAAATAAGCAATAATGTTATACAACCAATAAAGCCAAAATTTTCACCTACCGAAGTAAAAATAAAATCGGTGTGCTGCTCCGGTACAAAATCGCCTTGTGTTTGTGTACCTTTTAAAAAACCTTTACCCCAAAAACCTCCTGAGCCTATAGCAATTTTAGATTGCTTAACATTATAGTTTTGCTGTTCACTTTTTCTTTGTTTTATCTTTTCTTCTTCTGGATTTAAGTCAACAGTATTTTTGTCAAGAAAAGGATTATCAACACCCACCATGCTGAATATCCTGTTAGCCTGGTAAGGTTTAAAAACATGTTTGAATGTAAAAGGAATGGCAACACTTACAAACAAGGCACAGAACACCCAAATACTGATAACAGCCATTAATATCTTACTATCTCTCCTTACCTGTCTTCTGTTGAAGAAAAGAAATAAAACAGCCAACACAGTAAAAATAATCAGTAAGGTTTTAGCAGAGAGCAATAATGAAATAACCAGCAGCACCGCCATAGCAGCACCGGATATAAGATAGCCCGGTGGCAAACCCTCCCGGTACATAGGAATGAGGAATGAAAAATATACCAGCGCCAAACCTGTTTCACCCTGCAGGATAGACAATACAGCAGGACTAAAAGCGATTGCTGCTGCAATCATTTGAGCCCTCGGTCTTTCAAAATCTGTTTCCTGCATGGATAAGAATTTTGCAAGCGCCAGAGAGGTAAATATTTTACAAAGCTCCACCGGCTGCAGGTTCATAAACCCCAATGGTATCCAGCTTTTAGAACCTTTAATTTCTTTGCCTAATACAAAAGTTGCCAGTACCAGGCCAATACCTATCAGGTAAGAAAGATTGGCAGTGGCTGTAAAAAATTTACTATCCGTAAGCAGGATAAAAGTTGCCAGCACAATGCACGCAATAAAATAAAAAAACTGTTTGCTGTAATTCTTTTTAAAACCTAAAAAGCTTTGCACCACATTATCTGTATTCCTGTACTCCACAGAAAATATACAGATTAGTCCAATGATCACCAATATGGCATAGAGCCATACCAGTATCCAGTCAACGTCCTTTCCTATCTCCGCATTTTTTTTTGACATAAATTATTAAAATCGTTTAGAGGTTTTGGAGTTTAGCGGTTTAGCTATTTAGCGGTTTAGTTATTTAAAAAGCTTTTAACCTAAACTTTCTAAACCACTAAACTCCTAACCACTAAACTCCTAAACCATTAATTCCTTACACTGTCTTTTTGTTCTGCTTTCTTTCTTTCATTAGGTAAAATGGCATCCAGTTTTATAGAAGGTTTGGGTATGCTACTGTCTTTTGCAGGTTGAGTATCCTTCACATTGTCTTTATCCTTTTTCATTTTATCCAAAGCCTCTTTTTCATCTTCTTCATCAATCTCCAGGGTATCTTTTATTTTTTTTATATAACCTTTTGCAACCAGGTAGGCAGAATCTTTTGCATGACGCATAGAATCCTGTGTACGCATTTCAACATAGATCCTTGGAGGAATCAGGTTAAGGTTGGCATAGTACTCCAGCCTTTCTTTTCTTTTAGGATCTGTGATGGAGTCTTTTAGAAATTTTTCTAACAAAAAACCTACAATAGGCGCTGCATAAGTTCCACCAAACCGACCGCTATTTTCTACTACGCACATGATGGCAATAGTTGGATTTTCCCTTGGTGCAAATCCACAGAAAAAACCGTGGTTGGGTTGTTTTTCACCGCGGTAAGAATTTTCAACAGTACCTGTTTTACCGCAGATATCAATACCATCTACTTTTGCACCCATACCAGTTCCTCTTTCCACCACACCCTGCATACCGTCATGTACCGCTTCAAAAATTGTATCAGGTATATCTATCGGGTTGTTTCTTTTTTTATACTTATCCAGCAAATTAAATTTATCTCCCCCCTCAATAGAATCAACCACATGCGGTGTAATATACCAGCCCTTATTGGCGATATATGCCATTTCATTGGCTACCTGTATAGGAGTAACATCAACTTCTCCCTGGCCGATGCTTACGGAGCGGAAACTGCAAAAATTCCAGTGGCCTTTTCCAAATACTTTATTATAGGTAGCGGGGGTTGGGATATTACCTCTTTTTTCTGATGGCACATCTACGCCTAATTTACGGCCCAGGCCAAAAGCATACATGTATTGATCCCATGCTTTTAAACTACTGTCAACATCCGGATACTTTGAACTGTTGATCACCCGTTGCATTACATTGGCAAAATAGGTATTATCGGATACAGTAATAGCATGGCGAAGATCAAAGACGCCTTTATCAAGACAACCCATCGGTTTTCCGCAACCGTAGAAAGCTCCATTACAGGCAAATCTTGTTTCTGTAGTAATTACGCCTTCATGCAAACCAATCAATGCCTGCAATGTTTTAAAGGTAGAGCCTGGTGAATAAGTAGCGCTTACACACCTGTTTAGCAGAGGTAATGCAGGGTTTAACAATAGACTCGAAATATGCTTTTTTCTATCCGGCCCTGTTAAAACTTTTGGTTTAAAAGTGGGGCTGCTCACCATACATAAAATGCCTCCTGTTCTGGGATCCACCGCCACAATGGAACCGAGTTTATTTTCCATTAGTTTTTCTCCAAGAGCCTGCAATTCCACATCCAGCGAAGTATACATGTTTTGGCCGGCTACTGCAGCGGTGTCATATTTACCGTTTTCCAGTCTTTCAGTAAGGCGGTTTTTATTATCTCTTTTCCAGTATTCAATGCCCCGCTGGCCCATCAGAACTTTTTCATACGTACGTTCTATGCCTGTTTTTCCAGCGTAATCTCCTACCTGGTATCCTTCTTCTTTGTGATTTTTTAAGAAATTTGTATCCACTTCAGCAAGGTAGCCCAGAATGTTGCCACCTGCATCGTAAGGGTAACTTCTTACGGGCCTTTCCTGCAGGTAAAAACCAGGCGCAAACTTATACATCGATTCATTGAGTGTAGCCATTTTTTGATCACTCAATAGTCCATCAAATACAGAGGGACGGCTTCTTCCATTTTTTATGATGGCCTCCACCACTTTTTTATTAAACTGGGCAGTATCAATTCCGAGGATATTGCACAATCCAAAAGTATCCACACCTTTTAATTTATTGGGAACGATCATCAGATCGTAGATGGTAGTGTTTTGTAAAATGGCTTTCCGGTGACGGTCGTAAATAATTCCCCTGTCTGGGTAGATGACTTTTCTGAACTTCCCCTGATCGTCTGCCATAATTTTATATTTGGGAGAAAAGATCTGAAGGTTGGCTAACTGAGC
>JAYVLZ010000234.1:0-2765 GCA_043759175.1 Chitinophagaceae bacterium
CAATTGTACAAGACAGCAAAGGATTTATATGGATATTAACCCTAAATGGTTTACAACGCTACGATGGTTTCCGTTTTATAAATTATCCTTACGATATAAATATGGCTGGCGTTATAAAAAATATAAGGGATGCTAATTTATTTGCAGATAAAAAGAACAATTGCTTATGGGTAATGAGTGGTGAAATTGAAAAGTTTGACCTTCAAAAAAATAAATTCATTTCCTATCCTGTTGAAAAAATAATGGACGATAGTAGTTTTAAATTTACCAGCTATAAAGATTCGGCAGGTGATGCTACTTTGGCAGGCGATTTTGGATTGTTCCAGTATAATAAAAAAGGCAATAAATTACAGGCGCTCTATTCTTCCGCTTCTTTTCTTGCGCCCGGCAAAAGCAATTTATTTATTGTTGATAAAGCAAATGATGAAATCTGGATGAGCAGTTGGCTTGGGCTCACTTTATTTTCTAAAAAAACAAACAGGAGTTACACACATGGCTACAACCCTATCGGGCATCCATTGCTGCAGTTAATGGATAAAAAAGCACAGAGGGGAATGCTGAAAGACAGCAAAGGAAATTATTGGATATGCACAGACAAGCCTTTTTTTTACAGATATAATGCACTGTCAAAAAAAATATCAACTTACTCTTTACTGGATATAACACCAGCAACTACAATTAATCAGGAAAGAGGAATATTGATGGTGAATTGCTTTTTTGAAGATAACCATCACAATATCTGGATAGCTACATCAAACGGTGGCTTATTACAATACAACTCCGTTAATGATTCTTTTACCAGCATTATTAATGAGGAAAATAACAAACAGGGGCTGCATTATAATTATGAAATTTTCTGCATCTTCCAGGATAAGGAAGAAAATATCTGGTTAGGTACTGATAAGGGAATTAATATTTTTAATCCATACCGTGCCTATTTTCAATCCATTCATCATCAGGAAAACAATCCGTCTTCCATTCCTAAAAATGAAATTACAAGTTTCATACAGGCTGCTAATGGCGATATTATAGCAGGCACCTGGGGCGGCGGCATTACAGTTTATGACAGCGAATGGAATTTTAAAAAGAATATTACATTTTCTGAGCCTTATCAATACAACATGATATGGTGTTTTTTACAAAATGATGATGGCAATATCTGGGCAGGCTGCCAACATGGATTTATACATATTTACAATCCGGTAAGCGGCGCCATCAAAACTATCCGTCCACAAGAATTACACAACTCAACCATCTGGTGCATGACTAAAGACAATAAGGGAAATATCTGGATGGGATTGCATGATGGAAAAATTGCGGAGTGGAATAAAGAGCAAAATAAATTTTACAGTTATAACGACAGTGCTAAAGGTATAGCGCAGGAGTATGCTCATGTATCTAATATTTTTTTTGACAGCAGGCAATACTGCTGGGTAAGCACCAGGAATGGATTCAAACAATTTGATACAGAGAAGCGGTTGTATTCAGCCGTGTATGTACAGGATAAAAATAATGCTCATGCTATTTCTGCCAACGTTACAGAAGGCATTGAAGAATACGACGACAATACGCTGCTGATAGGTACACAGTATGGCGGCTTAAATTTCTTTAATCTTCTTAATAATACTTTTTCACATCTTACAACAAAAGATGGCTTGCCTGCCAATACTATCCATGCAATTAAAAAAGATGCTGATGGATATGTATGGTTCACTACAGATTATGATATATACAAATTTAAACCGGCTGATAAAAAATTTATCCGTTTGAATATTGACCCAGGCTCTGTCAATTCTGAATTTAAAACACCAACTTTTTATTCCTTGCAGGATAGACAATGGCTTACCGCTACTGCTGCTGAAATGATCTGCTTCCGTACAAAAAATAGTTTTGCTGTCAATACGAAGGATACAAAAGTTGAAATAACCGGTTTCAAAGTTTTTGATACTAATTTTCCGATCGATTCATTACTTGATGTGAATGCGCCAGTAAAACTTTCCTATCAACAAAATTTTTTGAACATTGAATTTGTACTGCTTCAATTTTCTAACCTGCAGCAAACTAATTATTATTACCGCCTTGATGCTGTTGACAAAGACTGGGTAAGCGCCGGCAAGAAAAACTTTGCCAGTTACACTAACCTTGCACCAGGGGAATATATTTTTTCAGTAAAAGCAGGAGATGGAAATGAAACAACGGCAGTCACTTCTTTTAAAATAGTTATCACTCCGCCATTGTGGAAAACAACATTGTTTAAAATTGCAATTATTGCGCTATCCTTATTACTGGTTTTTTGGTTATTTAAAAGAAGGATATCATCTGTACGGCACGAGGCAGCATTGAAACAAAAAATTTCTGAAACAGAAATGATGGCACTGAGGGCACAGATGAATCCGCACTTTATTTTTAATTGCCTTAATTCTATTGACAATCTTATACAAGTAGATGAAAAAGAAAAAGCTACTTTGTACCTGGCAAAATTTGCAAAGTTGATAAGGTCTATTTTAGAAAATTCTCAAAGCAATGTTGTTCCATGCTGGAAAGATATGGAAACATTAAACCTGTATATAGAGCTGGAGGAATTGCGGTGTGATAACAAATTTGTCTATGAAATAAATATTGCTGATGAAATATTAAATGGAGATTACAAAGTGCCGCCATTAATAATACAGCCGTTTGTAGAAAATGCTATCCATCATGGATTGCTCAGTAAAATTGAGGACGATAAAAAAATCAACATTACTGTAACTGTAAACAAAAATCAC
>JAYVLZ010000235.1:0-6878 GCA_043759175.1 Chitinophagaceae bacterium
TAGTATATGAAATGTATGCTGATTTCTTTTTTTTGTTTGATACTACTGCAATCATCTGCACAGTTTAGTGTAAGCAGTAACAAACGTTATTTACTAAAAGATGGCAAACCATTTTTTTGGTTAGGCGATACCGGCTGGGAATTATTTCACCGGCTGAATAAAGCGGAAGCAGAAAAATATTTGAAACGCAGAAGTGAACAGGGCTTTACAGTGATACAGGCTGTGGCATTGGCTGAAATGGACGGCTTACATACTCCCAACGCCAATGCTGATAAACCTTTAATTGATGATGATCCAACCAAACCAAATGAAAAATATTTTCTTCATATAGATACAGTGATCGATATCGCAGCAACCTATAATATCAACATTGCACTGCTGCCAACATGGGGCGATAAAGTTTTTAAAGACAGCTGGGGAACAGGCCCGGAAATTTTCAATGAGCAAAATGCAGCAGTATATGCTCAATGGCTGGCACATCGTTATAAAAACAAAAAAAATATAATCTGGGTATTGGGCGGAGACCGTATTCCAAGAAATGAAACAGATAAAAATATATGGCGTGCAATGGGTAATGCCATTAAAAAAGAAACGAATAATAAAGCAATCATTAGTTTTCATCCGCAGCCTAACCAGTTTGGTTCAGCAGAATATTTTCCAAATGATAACTGGATAGATTTTCATATGTTTCAAACCGGGCACTGCAGGGATGCAAATGTGTATGATAAGATTCAATCGGTATATAATATGCAGCCAACTAAACCCGTGATGGATGCAGAGCCTATTTACGAAGATCACCCTGTTTGCTTTAATGTAAAAGAGTTGGGAACATCCAATACACTTGATGTAAGAAGATCAGCATATCTTGATCTGTTTGCAGGTGCGTTTGGGCATACCTACGGATGTCATGATATATGGCAAATGTATTCCTCAAAAGCAGCACCCGTTAATGGCCCACACATTTATTGGCAGGAAGCACTTGAATTGCCTGGTGCCAGTCAAATGAAATATGTACGAAGGCTGATAGAAGCATTTCCTTTCACGGAAAGAATTCCTGATCAATCCATCATTGAAGAAAAAAATACAGTGGCAGCAGAAAGAATACAGGCCACAAGAGGTGATGATTATTTAATGGTGTACAGTACCGCCGGTAAACCATTTACCGTAAACATGAGTAAGATAAAAGGTGCCGCAGTAAAGGGTTTCTGGTATAACCCACGTAATGGAGAAAAAACAATCATCGATTCCACTGTCAATACAGGTTCAAAAAAATTCGCCCCTCCTACTGCAAATTATGGGCAGGATTGGATATTGGTATTGTTTGATGCTGCAAAAAATTATGAGGTGAAATAAAATAGCTATTCCGATGTCTGTTAACATATTCAAATGCCGGCACTACGTATCTGCTTTTTCTAGTAGATCATTTACTTACCGTAAAATTATAATCGCCGGAGCCAATGGCAAAAACAGCATACCCATTTTCAAATCTTAAAAATTGTATTGAAGAAGACGGTAAAATATTTTTGCCACTCTCCGTAATATTGTTCTTTTCATTTGCAGGCAGCCATATTTCTGCAGTAGTATTTACAGGAATAGAAATTTGTAACTGAAAAATATCCGCTGATTTTTTCCAATCACTTTTAATTGTTCCATACAGAGATTGATAAGAACCTTTAGCCCAGCTAAGTTCTGCTGGCTGAGGTTTGATGATGATCTTTTTAAAACCGGGTGCAGCAGGTTTAATTCCTGCCAATGATTTATAAAGCCATTCATCAATAGAACCAAACATGGGATGATTGTAAGAAGAAGATGTTGGCTTCTCCCAGGACTCCCACAAAGTAGTGGCTCCATTGGCAAGCATATAACCCCAACCGGGATAATCTTTTTGATTAGCAATTCTGTAAGCCAATTCATTTTTATTCATTTCACCCAGCACATCAAACAGCATCATGGTGCTGAAGATGCCGGTGGACAAATGCCAGTGGTGTCTTTCAAATTCTTTTATCAGCACATCCAGTGTTTTTTCTTTTTCGGGAGAAAGATCATACCACAATGCAAACACCTGCGGCCCCTGGGTAGCATTATCAAAACGGCCAGTGCCAGGAACCAAATATTTTTTAACAAGTTCTTCTTTTATTTTTTTTGCAAGTGCAGCATATTGAATAGAATCTTCTTTCTTTCCGAGTATGCCTGCAAATTCTGTAGCAAGCAATGCATGATGATAATAAAAACAGGATGCGGAAAATGCATCTGCCTTGGTATCTATCGCTTCATGATCCCCAATATCCCAATAAAACAAATCATCGATGGCCTTCGCCTGTAAAAATTCCAGTTGCTTTTTTACTGCCGGATATTGTTCTTCTATAATTCTTTTATCAGCATAATAATCGTATAATTTCTTTTGCACATAACTAAAACCCAACTGCCAGCCAAGCGGCCCTGATCCATCACCATAGCCCCTGTCTGCAATGCCCGTATTAGGTGCTATTTCTGTAATGCCTCCTTCGGGCCGCTGATCGTTTGCAAAATCACGAACTGTTTTGCTGTAAAAATTAGCCATGTTGTAATTATGTATATAAGCACCGGCAGTTGCAACAATATCTGCACCATAGCCCATCTTTTCTCTTCCGGGGCAATCGGACTGAACACTAAAAACATTACTTAAAAAAGTCCATTGAATTACCTCATGCAGCTTATTGAACATTTCATTGGAACAGGAAAAACTTCCTTGCTGCTGAAGGTCACTGTTCAGTCTTAACCCTTCAATGTCATTCAGTGTTGGCTTGCCCGGCCAGCCAGTTATTTCAACATAACGGAAACCATGAAACGTAAACCTTGGATTCCATTCTTCGATTCCTTCACCTTTCAAAGTATATACATCTTGTTGCCAGGCCGTTTTAGGTGAACCAGGGCCACCGCTTAAATGCCACACCTCTTTTATTGCGCCAGCCACTGTAGTCATATAATCCAGCGAACCATTTGCATGAATCAATTCACCATACCTTATCGAAATGGTTGTACCTGCATTCCCTTTTACTTTTATTCTTGCAACACCTGCAAAATTTTGTCCCATATCCACAATAAAAGTATCCCTGCCCACTTCTTGTATGCTTACCGGTTTTATAATTTTTGTAACCTTAATAGCAGGCTGCATTTGTGCTGTCAATATACCGGACGGGCCGTCTGTGATCACTGCATTTTTCCAATCAGCTTCATCCGAAAATTTTTTTTCAAGTCTTGCATCATATTCTTCACCCAGATAAACACTGTTGCGTATAACCGGGCCGTTAGTTGTTTGCCATGAGTCGTCTGTTGCAATTGTTTCATCAGTGCCATCTGTGTATTTTATCAGTACCTGAGCTTTGATACATGGCCTGCCTGTCTGCTGTACATCCCGTAAATTAAATCTGCCAAACAACCGCAGTGGCAAAGGATTGTACCAGCCATTTCCCAGCGTTATACCGAGTATGTTATTTGATTTATTTATTAACGACGCTGTAATATCATCGGTAACATACAGTGCCTGTTTGCTGTAAGCAGTAAAGCCAGGGTCCAATACATGATCGCCGATCTTCTTTTCATTAATGTACACTTCTGAATAACCAAGCCCTGATATATACAATCTTGCAGCCGCAATTTTTTTTGAAATTTTTATTTGTTTCCTGAATAAAGGCATCGGATCTTTCTGATAAAAGTTTTCATCTTTTTCAAATTGCTTTTTCCCATCACCGATCCATTTTGCCTGCCAGTCACTGGTTTGTAATGCAGCAGTTTCAAAACTGGCAACATTACTCCAGCCGGAGGCTGTTCCATTTTTATCATACACTTTCACCCGCCAGAAATATTTTGTAAATGATGATAAAGGTTTGCCGCTGTATTCAACGTGAATATTTTTATCAGAAATTATTTTTCCTGTTTGCCATACATTGCCTTTAAAAGTATGGATGGCTTTTTCATTATCACTCACAATAATTTCGAAGGCTGTTTGAATTTGATTTCTTTCGGTACTGTTGATATTCCAGCTTAACCTTGGTTTTATAACATCTATACCCAACGGGTTTTCTATGTATTCACAAGTGAGATGTGCCGGTTGAAATGCAGGGGTGGCTTCAGCCAATTGAATCATTAAAAAAAATACAATGACCGGCAACAAGATTTTATTTTTCATACATGCTTGCTATATCAGTTGCTATAAAAAAATTATTAATCCCATCATCAATAAAAAATATTTATACGACCAAATATTTAAACAACCGGCAATACCCAGGGCTTTCTGTATTGCGGCATGATAAGTGCATTGGCTGTTTTGTTGTCTCCAAAATTATTTCCTGCTTCATTCCAAACCAATTGAGATTTAGTACGCAATGCAATGTTAGCAGCATGTGCATACCTGGCAACAAGGCTTCCATTCTCGATCGTACATGCAGGATCTTTTCTTGTTTTAATACATTCAATAAAATTTTTCATGTGCTCCGGGTGTGATTCTTTACCGCTTTGCTTTTGCATTAAAGGTACTTTGGGGTTTTTATCATCATCAAATTCAGGAAATAATTCCCAGCCATTTCTGTCTATTACTACAGTGGCATCGTTACCAATAAATGCCAGTCCATACGACCGCCCATAGGGGCCACTTTGCACACCTGCTGTATGCTCCCAGTTGATGAGATAATTATCATGCTGAAAACTCACATTCATGGTATCAAATGTTTCATGTGCATGATCAGGGTATGCAAAATTTCCGCCGGTAGCAGTAATTGCAGCAGGAAGTGTTTTAATATCTTTTGCCCACAATGCAATGTCCAGCAGGTGTACACCCCAGTCTGTCATAAGGCCTCCGCCATAATCCCAAAACATGCGCCATGACCCATGAAACCTGGATTGATTAAAACTTCGTTCAGCAGCAGGGCCCAGCCAGCGGTTGAAATCTACACCTGCGGGCACAGCACTGTCCGGTACTATTTTTTGCCCGATTCCGTAATTAAAATTGCCCCAGATATTTACTTTTCTTAACTGGCCAATTTTACCGGCTTTTATAAAGTCCATTGCCTGTATCCAGTGTGCTCCACTCCGCTGCTGCTGGCCTACCTGTACCACACGTTTATATTTTCTTGCAGCAGCTACCATCACATCACATTCCGCTATACTGTTTGCCAAAGGCTTTTCTACATAAATATCTTTACCGGCTTCACATCCATACACAAATGGAAGACAGTGCCAGTGATCCGGTGTGCCGATAATGATGGCATCAATATCTTTGTTATCTATTAATTTTCTAAAATCTTTGTACTGTACAGGTGCCTTACCCTGCAGTTTTTCAACATCTTTTGTGCGGTTGTTTAAAATGGTTTCATCGACATCACACAATCCCAAACATTCTACCTCCGGTATTTTTAATGCGTTTTCAAGATCACCAAAACCCATATTCCTGCAACCTATTAAACCAACCCGTATCCTTTCCGAGGGCATTCTTTTGTTTGCATCAATAATTAACGGGCCAACAAAATTATTTGCAGATACTGTACCAGCCAGCAGCACTGCTGAACTGGATAAAAATTTACGACGGGACGAAGGCATAGCAGTAATATTTTATTATTTGAAAGAAAAAAATATTGATAACCCAATGCAGTTGAATAATACCAGAAACATCTGCCACGGCTGAATTATATCATTTTATTTTTCATACAGTTCTTTAAACGATGCAGCACATTATCTTTTATTAAAAAGAAAATTTTACCTGTTCTGTAATGCCTTTCCAGTTATCTGTTCTGAATGGAGCGGCAGGAAAGCCCTCCTTATTAAATAAATTATTTTCGCCTGCATCATCGGCCCATCCATATCTTACAGCCGCAGGGATTGCAACCGCATCACACATTACCACTACTTTATCCCCATCCATAAATGCTCTTGCATAATAAAATTTTTGATCAACTCCTGCTACTTCAAATCCTCTTAGATATCCATATTTATCTTTTGCAATTAGTCCGCCGCCAATATTACTGAATGAAAGAATAATTTTATTTCCCTCTGTTTTAAATGATTGATAAATCGGGCCGCTGTACACATTATTTTTTCCATAGGTTTTATTCAGAGCAATTGCAGCCAAACGTTTACCAACATCCTGTTTATTTTTTGGATGAATATCTTTTGCATCTCCAATATCTGTAGTTACCGCCATTCCTGTATTAGGCAATGATAATGTCAATGCCTGCGCTTCTCTTAACTCAGCCCATTCACTTCCTTTGTCACTGTTGCCATTGCTGGCATTCCAACTGGATAACTGCACAAAATAAAATGGAAAATCACCCTGTTTCCAGCGGCTGCGCCAGTCATTGATCATTAAAGGAAATGCTTTCCTGTACTGATAAGCCCTGCCTGCATTTGCTTCACCCTGGTACCAGATGGTGCCTTTGAAGGCATAAGGAATTAATGGGTTGATCATGGCATTGTACAGTAACGCCGGATAACTGTTTGGCCCAATGGAAGAGGCTGAGGCAGCAACAGATTCGATAGAAAATTTCCACTCTCCTGTCAATGACATTGCTTTATTATCAATGGTTAATTTTACATCGGCTTCATCTCCCCATATACCACCGCCACCGCCGGTATCATTTATTCTTACTGCTATTACATTTTTGCCTGCCTTCAGCATCCCGGCAGGAATGTTATATTTTCTTTTTAAATTATAGCCTGTTGTTGCGCCAATTTTTTCTCCGTTCAAATAAGTTTCATCGTTATCATCTATCATGGCTAACTCCACTGTGGCTGCTTTGCCTGCATCTTCGTTACCGATATCAATTGTTTTTCTGAACCACAGATATCCATCAAAATCGTCTAATCCCTGCTGTTCCCACAAACCCGGAACATTGATCGTTTTCCAG
>JAYVLZ010000236.1:0-11660 GCA_043759175.1 Chitinophagaceae bacterium
AAACAAATACAAAACATATCAAATCTTTACGGAATAAAAATAGCAAGCTAAAAAAAGTGACAACTTGTTTGCAGTTTTTTTAACCTTAGCGCCTAATATGAATAATTGTGGAAGAACCGTTTGATGAAAATGCCAGAATTTAATTAGAAATCATTTCACCATTCTACTAATTGGTGATTGATTTTGAAGTTAAATAGTTCCATACCAGCCGCTGGTGTTTGTTCAAAAACAAGTCGTTATTTGATATTGATTTTCAATGCAGTAAAAACGACTTGTATAGAAGTCAGTCTACAGGCTTAAAGATTCATCCTGCTGTTTCCAGTTGACCTTTAGCGATGATATTTTTTCAAAATTTTCCATCACCAGTGCTGCAGCTCCAATCAATTCAGCGTTATTACCCAAGGAAGATATTTCAATGCTGGTACTTTGGAATAACCTGTGAATACAATGTTCATTTAGAGCCTGCTGGATTGGAGCCTGCCAAATGTTACCAACAGCGGATCCCCTTCCGCTAAGAATTATTTTTTTGGGATTTAATAGATGGATTAAAATGGCAACTCCTTTACCAATATTGTAACCCGCTTTTGAAAACAGTTCAATGGCAAACTGGTCACCTTTTTTTACTGCCATCATAATGGCATCACAATTCAGTTCAGGATCATCAAAAGGTAAAGAACTTAATTTAGATAACCGGCCGGAAATTATTCCTTCTTTTGCTTTCTCAATAATTAATAACAAGGAAGTTTCGGTTTCAAGACAGCCAGCCTTGCCACACCAGCATAATTTTCCGTTTAAAAAAAGAGGTATATGACTAAATTCACCCGCAAATCCTTCATGCCCCCTATAAAGTTCACCATTAAGAATTAATCCAAGACCAACTCCCCAACTGATGTTAATTACCATTGCATTTTTTTCTCCCTTCGCTGCTCCAAACCGAAGCTCAGCAAGTGCTATCAGGCTTGAATCATTATCTATAAATACGGGTATTCCTATTATTTCACCAATATGTTTTGTTATGCTCTTATTATTGGGCAGTTGTAAATGAGAGTAGTTGATACCATTTTTAACATCTACAAAACCCGGCATTCCTATGCCCACTCCCACAAATTTATCTTTATCTATACCTGAAGCATTAATTACAGAGGCAATTTTCTCAATCAACACCTTCAATGAATCTGGATTATCAGGCAGGGGCAACACAATTTTTTCTACAGAGGAAACAAAATTATTTTGCATATCCATGATGGCAATCTTAGTTACAAACTGATCCATTGCAACTGATACCAGGTACATCATGTTTTTTTGAAGTGAATAACTCAGGGCCCTTCTTCCACCAGTGGATGCAGCATAACCAATTTCTGATACCTTACTTTCTGCTACAAGTTCTTCAATTAGTTTTTGGGTAACCGGGAAACTTTTATTTATTTTAGAAGACAGTTCTGAACAGGACAGACCATCCGTAAAATACAATTCCTTGATAATTTTTTTTTTGTATAGTTTCTTCTTTACTGTCATGCAAATCTGATAATAATGATTTTTATTCTGAGGTTAAAGCATCTACAAAATAGGTAAACTTATTAAAATAATAAAAAAGTTTTTTAAATAAAATACTGACTAAGGTGATTGCTGGAAAGCTAACAATAAAAAATGCTGTAGTTAAAAGAAAAGAAAAATACAGGACAAGCCTGATGAAAGCAGATGCATATTGAAGAAAATTATATAGGGAAATGATTTAAAACTTAGGGCAAACCACCTGCCTGGTGTTGCCACTGCTTTCATTATAAAATCCCTGCTTAATGAGATTAAATTCCTGGGCACCCTGGGAACTATTAAAATTACGCAGTGGAGACGTGGTGGCATCGTAACTGAAGGTGAAACGTACTTTCTTTATTTCAAAACCTATCATGGGAATGATGGCATCGCCGTTACGGTAATAGAGTCCTGCAATGAGTTGCTTATCCCCGTTGCCGGATAAATTGTAGTTGGCATTCATTCCAATCATAAAATCGGTGGCTTTAGCCTGGATGGTATAGAAGGCATTTGGATTCAGGATAACCCGGTCATTTAATTTATACAATGCATTGATAAAACCAATATGCCGCATGGCAATCCTGCTGCTGTCCTGGGCATCACTGAAGAAAGTTTCTTTGGGACGGTTAACATGATGAATAGAATATCCTGCATTGATATACAGATCCTCATTTGTAAAATAAGCATAGTTCAATCCTACCTGCATGTCAAAATAACTTACACTGGTATTAGCAAGCGTAACACCTGTTCCCAAACTGCCATCAAAAAAAATCCCGTTAAACTGGTCGGGAAAAGTAAGTTTACTCAGATCTACTCTTTTATTTACCCAACCTAAATTAAAACCGGCACTCAGTAAACTGCCTGAACCCAGCATTTGGTGATAGGCAAGGGAACCATATATTTTTGTAGAACGCAAACCTCCACTACCAGCCTGGTCATTAAGCAATACAGCACCCAATCCTAACCAGCCATTTTCAAACCTATTCCTCATTAGCTGTCCATCAGCAAAAACGCTCAGCGTTTTATAGGGTGCAGCAAGTATAGAAGAATATTGATTACGGAAATGGGCTCCCAGTCTGTAATCTACATCAGGAATAAAACCAGTATTAGCAGGATTGGTGGTGAGTGGTGAATTAAAAAATTGTGAGAAATGCAGATCCTGGGCATGTAACCCACACTGCAGGTTAAAACCAAACACCACCGTCATCAATATTTTTTTTGTAGCTACCATTGTTAATCATTAACTATTCTTACAAAACCTATTTGCAGCAGTAGTGTTCAGTTTCTTCTATCAAACTACAAACTTTATTTTACTTCTGTCTTTTTATCTCAGCAGGGTGATGTCTCCTGTTTTACGAAGTTTTTTGCCATCGGAAAATTCTACATCCAGCGTATAAGTATATACATCCATTGGTTGCAACACGTCTTTATAAGTTCCGTCCCATCCTGTTTTTGAGGAATTGGTTGTAAATAATAACTGTCCCCAGCGGTTATAAATTTTCCATTCCATTTTTCTGATACCAAAGCCTTCCACTTTTATCACACTGTTTACGCCAAACTTGCCGGGTGTAAATGCATTGGGTATATCCAGCAGTGGAGTTACTCTTGCCACCACCGGTTTACAAATGGTATCACTGCAGCCGGCTGCGTTAGTTGCTATTAAACAAACATTAAAAGTATCAGTTGAATTAAAGAGATGATCGGGAATTGGTAAAATGGATGTTTCACCATCGCCAAAATCCCAAACATAACTTACGGCACCAAGGGAATTGTTACTGAAATGGATTGGCTTATTAACATCTCCCGGTTTGGGTGAAAAATCAAATTCGGCGGTGGGTATCGGGTAAACAACAATATTAAAACTGGTTACATCCTGTTTATTACAGGTAGAAGTATCAATGGCAGTAAGCTTTACTGTAAAGGTTCCGGTATTTGTATAGAGGTGTGTTGGGTTTATTTCAGCAGAAGTGGGCGAACCATCACCAAAATCCCAGATAAAATCTGTACCACCAATAGAAGTATTTTCAAATACGGCAGAATAAGGCTGGCAACCTTTATCCGGTGAGTTAAACTGTGCAGTAACATTCACGGCTAAACGCACCTGTTTGGTAATGCTGTCTGGTGCATTACAAAAAACAGAATCATCCACCACCAACTTTACATCATAAGTTCCTGCAGATGCATATGTGTGTGAAACCGAAGTAAGGCCTGCCCGTTGTGGTGTGGTGCCGTCTCCAAAATCCCATAAAAAAGAATCTGATCTGTAAACAGGCAAGGCTGCAGTAGTGGTATTGGTAAACAAGAAAGTAAGACTCTGGCAACCGCCTGTTTTGGCGGCAGTAAAATTGGGTGCTACCAGGTTATTTCCCACTCTCACTTTTACATAAGCTGTATCAGCAATATTACAGGTGGCAGAATCAATAGACACCAGCATCAACTGAAATGTTCCTATACTGGTGTAGGTATGCGTAACAGAATTATTTGGAGCAAGGGTGGTATCAGGAGCAGTCCCATCTCCGTAGAACCAGATATAACGTTTTCCTTTTGCAAGGGTATCAGTAAATACCACATCCAACGGAACACAACCGATAGTATCCAACACTCCATTAATGGTTGCTTTTACACTGGCGCCCACACCACCAAAATTCATCTCAATTTTTACAGCCGCTTCATTACAATTAGGGGAAGGATTATTAGTTGCCCAAACCCCCGGAGTAGTGGGAAAGGAAATACCGGGATTACTGGAATTACCACAATTGGCACACATGGCCTGGTAAATAATTCCGTTTTCATCAAAGCGGCTGGTACCACCATCCACATGATCATCAAAACCGCCATCCTGCCCAAAGAAAGTTCCAAACAACTGGCTTTTAGCATCTTTTTCTAATACGAAGAAAAAGAAATCTTTTTTGTCTGTGGTTGATTGAATGGCATCTGCTGTAATTAAAAACTCCATACCACCTGTACCTGCACAGGGATAACCCCTGTTATTATTAAAAGAGCCTCCCCAGCCTGATACATATACATTCTGACAACGGTCAACCAAAAAAGCAATGGGTGAAATATTAGGTATAGTTGAATTAGTACCAAACATAGTAGTATATACATAACCTGAAAGATCAGGCTTAAGCTTACCTATAAATTGCTTACCACCGGTATTTTGAAAAGTAGCGTTTAATGCCAGCCAGGTACCATTGGTAGTTCCCATAATATAAGGAAAACCAAATTTGTCAAATTGAAGACCATAAACAAGATCGTTACCATCTGCACCGGCATCATTATCATGCGTACCAATATAAGTTGTTTTAATAATGGATGTGCCATCCGGTGTTATTTCAGTGACAAAACCATCCGTGATTCCACCCTGGAAAGTGGGATACATTGCGCCTGTTTTATTTCCTGGTAAATCAGTACTGGCAGTACCGCCGCCTACATAAGGATTGCCCGTGAGCGGATTGATGGACAATACAAAACAGGCATCATTTCCGGTACCCCCAAAAAAAGTACTGAATAGAACAGCAGAAAGATTTGCATTAAATTTTAATATTACACCATCTTGCTTGATAACGGCCCCACCACCACCAAAAGTTTTTTGAAAGACTCCTGCTGTTGTTGGAAAATCAATTGATTGGGAACTTGAAGCCAGATAAACATTATTACCGCCATCCAGTATCACTTCACTTCTTGCATCATCTCCATAATTACGCCGGGTTTCAAAAGCACCATCGCTTTGTCCCGGTACACCAAGGCCAACATATTTTGGCTTGATATTGACACCATCATCACCACTGCCACCGATGCGAATGGAACCGATGAGACCGCTACCTGTTGCATTTAATTTTGTAACCACAATATCGTAACCACCAGGAGTACCAATAAAAGGTCTGGTAACAGGGTAACCTCCGGAAGCAGCTGTGGTTGAATTTGTTCTTCCGGCAATAACAAGATTTCCTCCAGCATCACACATCATACTATGAGGTTGTTCATTGCCGCTTCCACCTAAATAAGTTGCATATAAACGGTCTACCCCATCTGATGATAATTTTATGATTGCTATGTCGTAAGGACCATTCCTGTCTTCATCCACACCACCATTAAATGTCTGCGAAAAAGCACCGGGGGATGTGGGATAACCTTCTCCAAAACAAATGCCGCCTGCAAATAAACTTCCATCCGGACCCGGAGTGGCGGTATATCCCCAGTTATCTTTTGTACTGCCGGTGAAAGAGCAGAAAACCAATGTAGGATCAATAACGATGGTAGCTTTCGGGTCGTGATTTTTTACTTTAAATCGAACAATATTTTTTTCAACTACATATTTGCAATCCAATGTTTCCCTGCCTTTATCCAATACCTGGTAGGTGTAAGGATACAATTCTTTTACATCTCCAACAGAGGTACCAATAACGAGCTCTTTATTCTGTACACTTAATTTATCTGCACCCTCATATTTTAAAGCGATGTTATCAATATTACCTCCGGGATGTACAATCAGATCATATTTTAATGTTCCCCTGTCTGTATAATATCTTGCATCAATATTCGGATAAATATCTTTATAAGTAACCGCCTGGTAAATTTTACAATTGCCCTGCCATTTACTCCGATCATTTCCTATAAAATAATTATTGTAAGTAGGCAATGCTTTTTCAGGTATTACCTGCATAAGAGAAGACGCTCCTACAAAATTAACTTTGTACGCATGTGAATGAATGGTAACAGAATTGTTGCTGACCTTTACAGGAGGCTGGGTTGGCAGGGTTGTTTTAGCAGCAGCTTTTACATCTTTCTCCAAATGACCATGCATTTGTTCTGCAAAAGTTTCCATATCTTTTTCACTGTGCATTACTACTGTAAATCCGTTACGCTCCAGGTAAAAAGCACCGTTTGGAATATCGCTTTTAAAATCTACTGCTTTATCCCATTGACCTTTGTTTTGAATAAACTGAAGCTGGGCAAAACAAAAATGTGTTGCAAATAAAAGTAAGAATGGCAGCAATAAATTTTTTGACATTTGAGCCTGCGTTTTCAAGAAGTGATTTTTATACAATTTAGGTAATTAAAATAATAAAACAGAGTGGTTATTTACTTTAACAATGATTAAACTTATTTTGTTAAACCAGTTACGAAATTTTACTCCAAACTGTTTTACTCTGCTGTACCTGAAGCTGCGATTTTACCGGCAAATTTTCTGCCATAGTTAAATCCGGGTCTGCATCTAACAGTTCATTCACCAGGTTTTTTGCCACTTCCAGTATCACTTTATCCGTTACAATACTGGCCAGTTTAAAATTTAGTTCGCCACTTTGTTTAGTGCCTTCAATATCACCGGGGCCACGTATCTCCAAATCTTTTTCTGCTATTTTAAATCCATCATTGGTGGCACACATAATGTTTATACGCTCTCTTGCATCACGGCTTACTTTAGGTCCTGTTAATAAAATGCAAAAGCTTTTTTCACTTCCTCTTCCTACTCTTCCACGCAGCTGATGCAATTGTGACAAACCAAATTTTTCTGCACTTTCAATTACCATCAAAGAAGCATTCGGTACATCCACTCCCACTTCAATCACCGTGGTGCTCACCATTATCTGAGTATCATTTTTTACAAAGCGTTGCATATTGGTTTCTTTTTGCTCTGCCGGTTGTCTGCCGTGAACCATACTGATCCAGTATTTCGGCTCAGGAAAAAATGATTTCACTTCCTCATATCCTTTCATTAAATTTTCATAATCCATTTTTGATGATTCTTCAATTAAAGGATACACAACATATGCCTGCCTTCCTTTTGCTATCTCCTCTTTTATAAAATCCATCACCTGCGGCCGCTTGCTCTCATAACGATGAGTGGTGATGATTGGTTGCCGTCCCGGCGGTAATTCATCAATCACGCTGTAATCCAAATCACCATAAGCGGTTAACGCCAGCGTACGTGGAATAGGCGTTGCCGTCATTACTAAAATATGCGGTGGCACAGAATTCTTTTTCCATAACTGTGCCCGCTGTGCCACACCAAACTTATGCTGCTCATCCACTACCGCCAATCCAAGATTCTTAAATATTACTTTTTCTTCAATCACTGCATGCGTACCGATCAAAATATGTATACTCCCATCTTCACAACCTTTCAGTATTTCTTTTCTTGCTTTTCCTTTGGATGAGCCAGTGAGCAATTTTACACAAACCGGCATGTCTTTTAATAATGCAGTGATGCCATTGAAATGCTGCTGGGCTAAAATTTCTGTTGGCGCCATCAGCACACTTTGAAAATGCTGCCCATCTCCGGGCCTTACATTGTCTGCAGCAATTAACATGCTCAGCAAGGCTACGATGGTTTTTCCACTACCTACATCTCCCTGTAAGAGCCGGTTCATTTGTTTGCCGCTGCCCACATCTTTTCTTATTTCTTTCAACACTCTTTTCTGGGCATTGGTGAGTTCAAAAGGAAGATAGTTCTCATAAAAGGTATTGAATAAATTTCCCACTTTATCAAAACTGGCACCATGACTAAAACGATGACGGGTGGCCCGCCGGAGGCCAAGCCGCAGTTGTGAAAAAAATAATTCTTCAAACTTTAATCTTCTTACTGCATGTGTGTACATTTCTTCGGAGGAAGGAAAATGAATATGACAGCAGGCATCCCATCGGGAGATGAAACGATATTGTTTGATGATGGTCTCCGGCAAATTTTCCGGAAGATCTTTGGCAGATAATTGTTGTAATAAACTGTAAGTCAATTTAGCAAAAGCTCTTCCATTCAGGCCTCTTGCTTTCAGTTTTTCTGTGGATGGATAAATGGGATCTAAAAAACTTTTTCCGCCGGCTTTTTCGGGAGAAAAAATTTCCAGCTCCGGGTGTGTCATCTGTACTTTGCCATTGAAAAAACTAACTTTTCCAAAAACTAAGTACACCTGCCCGGGTTGCAGGTTCTTCTCCACCCAGTTAATTCCCTGGAACCAAACCAGTTCCATTTCACCCGTTCCATCCTGCACATACGCCACTAATCTTCTTGCACTCTTCTCTCCCAGGGTATGTATATCCGTTAGTTTACCTGCCACCTGTGCATACTCTGTGGTGTAATTGAGGTTATCGATCTTGTCCACTTTTGTTTTGTCAAGATGCCTCAATGGATAATGCTCCAGCACATCTTTAAAAGTAAAAATGTTGAGTTCCTTTTTCAGCAGGTCGGCACGCTGAGGACCAACTCCTTTCAGATATTCAACCGGGCTTTGTAATATGTTGGAAGTAGAAGAAATAGTGATTTGTTTTTACAAATATAATTGCAACAGGAGAGAAATGCGGTCGGGACGCTCTTAGCGACCTGAACGATTGTAGAAAACTCTCAATGTACATTATGGTTCAGTCCCCCGCTATCGGCGGGGTCCCGACCCGGTAGCCTCTTAAAAAATCTTCGGTCAACATTTTCTTTTTGCCTTCTAATTGTAATTCTTTTACTAAGATATAACCATCAGCACAGGCAAATTTTAGATAGGTTTTTCCATCGCTGTATACGGTCGGGGCCCCGCCCATTGCGGGGACCTGAACGATATTGGCAGCCTCTTCGGTACGGTTCAGGCCCCCGCTATCGGCGGGGTCCCGACCCTGTGGCTCACTTTTAAAAATCTTCAACGTTTTACCATTTAAAAAAATAAATGCTCCGGGGAATGGAGACAACCCACGGATAAGGTTATGTACTTCAGTAACAGATTTATTAAAATCTATTCTGCAGGTTTCTTTAAATATTTTAGGGGCATGATGAAGAATGTAGGATGTAAGATGTAGGATGTCGGATTGTGGCTGTTCATTTACTGTTCCATCCACTAATCCTTTCACGGTCTTTACCAATAACTGTGCACCAATTTCTTTCATCTTGTCATGAACCTCACCTGCCGTATCATTTTCTCCTATCGGAAAACTTTCCTGCAATAAAATATCTCCCGTATCTATTTCATGTTTCAATCTGAAAGTGGTAACACCTGTTTCTTTTTCTCCATTGATCACTGCCCAGTTGATGGGGGCAGCACCACGGTATTGGGGCAATAAGCTTCCATGTAAATTCACCGATCCCAGTCGTGGCATATTCCAAACTACTTCCGGGAGCATTCTGAATGCAACTACGATTTGTAAATCGGCATTTAATGATTTAAGTTCTTCTAAAAATTCCGGGTTCTTTAATTTTTCAGGTTGAAGAATAGTAAGGTTATGTTCAACAGCATATTTTTTTACAGCACTTTGTTGCAGTTGCATGCCCCGGCCTGCCGGTTTATCTGGTGCAGTAATTACTCCCACAATATTATACCCGGCTTTTACCAATGCATCCAGGCTGGCCACTGCAAACTCCGGTGTACCCATAAATACAATCCGGAGAAAGGAAAGCGCTATATTAAAAGTGGTGGGACTATTTTCTTTTTTTTGTGGTTGATATTCTATCATTGCTGCGAAGTTACAAACAGCTCAATAATTATTACTTTAAAGGTTGGCTGGTTAATTACAAATGGCAAGCTGAGGGTGCAGAGGTCGCAGAAACCATACAGTTTTGGTGCCGATTTGATGGCTTAAAATTACGGAATTAATCAGGAAGCAGGCTGCATGATGAAAATAGACTGCAGTATGTTTACGGAAAAAGAAATTTCTTACTGTAAAAACAAATCTTGGTGTCAGGGGTAAAAATTTTCATGCAGATTTGCATGATTATACTTTGATTTATACTGCCTCCTCTGTAAGCATGGCAATTGAAATGAATTACATTTAATCTGCTCTCCTGCTAGGTGGCCTCCTGTTAAAATGCAAAGGCTTTCTGCTATTACCGCCACTACCGGCACCTCTTGGCAGGGACGCAGCAGGAGTATATTGTGGAGCTTCACCAAATTGTTCAGGTATTTTTTCTTTTTGAACCTGTTTGCCCAGCAGTCTTTCTATTGTTGCAAACTTGCGTTGCTCTCTTACGCTAATAAAAGTAATGGCCGTGCCTTCTGCTGCTGCCCTTGCGGTACGGCCAATGCGGTGTACATAATCTTCGCCATCATGTGGTACATCATAATTTAATACAAGGCCAATGTTATCGATATCAATACCACGGCTGAGGATATCGGTAGCCACCAGCACTTTTATACGGCCACTTTTAAAATACATTAATGTTTCTTCTCTTTTATCCTGTTCCAGGTCGCTGTGAATTTCTTCTACTGCAAGGCTAGTTCTTTTCAGCTCTCTTGTCAATTGCTTTACACTTATTTTGCTGCTGCAAAAAATCAATACAGAATCAAAAGTTTTTTGGTGCAGAATATATTTTACCAAAGGAATTTTTTGAGTATCATATACTACGTAAGCCAGTTGAGTTATTTTTTCATTCGGCTTGCTTAGGGAGATATTTATTTCTGCCGGATGATGCAATATCTTTCTCGCCATCTCCCGTATCTTTTGCGGCATGGTGGCAGAAAAAAGCAGGTTTTGTCTTTTAGGGGGCAGGGCATTGATGATCCGCATGATGTCATCATAAAAGCCCATGTCCAGCATGCGGTCAGCTTCATCTAATACTAAATATTTAAGTCCCTGGAATTTTACATACCCCATATTAATATGAGCAATCATTTTTCCCGGTGTGCAGACCACCACATCTGCGCCTGCGCTCAATGCTTTTTTCTCCTGTACAAAAGCATTGCCGTCTCCACCGCCATACACAGCAATAGAACTTACCGAGGTGAAATAAGACAGCCCTTCCATGTGTTGTGCAATTTGTACGGCAAGCTCCCTGGTAGGTACAATGATCAATGCAGTAATGCTGTTATGATTGAGCGGAGCCGAAAGAATATTATTGATGAGGGGCAACAGAAATGCCGCTGTTTTCCCGGTACCTGTTTGTGCAGATGCTATTACATCTTTGCCCTCCAATACTAAGGGGATTACCTGGTCTTGTACGGGTGTGGCGTCTTCATATCCTGATGCTTCAATGCCTTCTAATAGACGGCTGTCGAAATTAAATTCTGTGAACTTCAAATTATATACTGCTGATTAAGTTTAAATTTCAGATGATAAAAGAGGTTAAAAGTAATTATAATTTGCCGATACTAAATATCCCCCGTTAAAAATGTCTCAAACTATTCCATGTGTATTTGAAAAACCCTATAAGAAAT
>JAYVLZ010000237.1:0-13324 GCA_043759175.1 Chitinophagaceae bacterium
GGACTTTTCAAATAACATGCCAAACAAAATAAATTGTTAAATTATAGAAACATTACTACAGAGATTTTTTCATCATTTTTTCATTGTATTGAATGATAAATTGTTTTCACATTTTAAATTTATACATCTTTAATCCTGTTACTACAAACACGCTTGTATAATTCAATGTTTTGAATATTGGGCTGTTAATTGGTATAAGAAGTGATTAAGATACCTGGCAGACATCATTGTTTTTTCGCAGGATCTTTTTACAATTTCCTCAATGGATATTTATAAAAGCAAAGTGCTGCTAACCATTTTTGATGGTAAAATCATTTACCAGGATAAGGACTTGACTAAATAATTCCTGGAATTAATTTTTAGTTTTTAATAAGCAAAAAATATTTCATCCTGCTACATTTTAATGCTTTGGCAATTAATAGTCATGACTGGGTAAATTCATTTCTCAGCAGCAGTTATAAAGCAATAATTTACTTATTAAACAAAATTTTCAGCTATGCTATCCATATCTGCAACCCGTATAGCAAAATGCTCTATCGTGGTTTTACTGCCGCTTTTTTCATTGAGTCAGAATATTACTGTTCCAGCTGCCAGCCCTGCATCACAGGTAACTCAAACCATTGGCATCTCCACAGTAACGGTGCATTATTCCAGGCCATCTGTAAAAAACAGGGAAGTGTGGGGCAAGCTGGTGCCGTATGGATGGAACAAACAACAGTTTGGTAAAGGCAACGAAGCACCATGGCGTGCAGGTGCCAATGAAAACAGCACTATCAGTTTTTCTCATGATGTAAAAGTGGAAGGCAAAATGGTAAAGGCCGGAACTTATGGATTGTTCTTTGTGATCAATAAAGATAATACTGGTGAAGTAGTGCTTAGCAAAGAGAGCCGTTCCTGGGGTAGTTTTTTTTATGACCCTCAGCAGGATGAATTAAGGTCGCCAATAAAATTAAATGAGAGTGCATATACCGAACAACTGACTTACGATTTTATCAATGTTTCTAAAAATGCAGCACAACTGGTGCTAAACTGGGAGAAAAAACAATTCCCGGTAAAAATAGAATTAGATGTGGATGGTATTGTAATGGCCAATGCCACTGAAGAATTGAAAGGCCCGATTGGTTTTAACTGGAGAGGTTTTTTAAGCGCTGCCAATTATACATTGCAAAATAAAGTAAACCTGGAGCAGGGGCTTCAATGGGCTAACACCGCTGTGGCACAGAACAACAGTTACGCAACACTGAGTGTAAAATCGGGGATATTAAAAGAGATGGGCAAAACAGAAGAAGCAGATAAAATAATGAATGATGCCCTAACCATTGCCACAGAAAATGAACTGAATCTGTATGGTTACCAGTTACTCAATGGAGGGCAGCATGATAAAGCAATTGAAATACTTACATTAAATACAAAGCGTTTCCCAAAAAGTGCTAATGTATGGGACAGCCTTGGAGAAGCTTATTTTATTAAAGGCGATCAAAAGAATGCAATTGCCAATTTTAAAAAATCTCTCAGCCTGAACCCACCCGAAAATGTTAGGGCTAATTCAGAAAAATTCTTAAAACAAATGAATGGAATGTAATTGAAGAAATCAACATCCAATGATTTTGTGGGATAAACATCCTTTGCTGTACATTTGTTTTTGTACTACACAAACCAACAGATGAATTCAACCACGGCAGCATTAACCGAATTGTTCGACAGGATTCCCAGGAGGCATTCTTCAGACAATGTAAAAGATATCAATATCATTCTGACTGAATATGAAGACCTTTTAAAAAATATTGAAGGAGTGAATACCTGGTATGAAAAAAATACGGCTGTTTTTTTTGATGACCTTGATTTGGTAAGATCAACCATAAAAAAATCAACAGACAATAAGGCTTCCAAAAAGAACAAAGACAATTTTTTTGATGAAGGCTCCGGCGTCTTGAAAGACAGTATGCAGTCGTTAATAGATTTGTATGCAGATGGAAGCCGGACTGCATGAAAGTTGCCTGCAATTTTTTGATGCAAAAATTTCGCCAATTTCCCGATAATAATAAGCAGTTGATTTTAAATAAACTTCTTCACCAAAGAATAAAAAAAATTACTTTCTTTTATTTAACAGTCTGTAAAAACTTACTACCCACCACCTGCCTGCAGGCAAGGATAAAATAATATCGGGGTTACTGAACACGTCACCTATTCGGGGCCTTTTCGGTGCTTTGCTGTCACTGGTAAAAAATCAAATAGCAGTTATATTTATTTTTATTTGTCTCTTTAATGACTCCAGGCTGTGAGCATTGATTGCTGTATAAAATATATGGAATCATGGGGGCGGATGGAAGTACGGTAGTTACTATGATTGCGATGATATGCATAAAAATAAGTGTTTGTTTTTTTTACAAACACATATCGATCAGGTATTTTTATTTTTGTCGCAAACAACCCTTTTTAATTTCGTTTTTGCACAGCATTAGTTTGGCAAACTTGTTGGATGTTTGCATTGTAAAACAACAATTATCAACCAAAAAAAATCATAACATGGCAATTCAGGAAAAAACAATCATTACGGTAGCAACTACCGTTAATGCACCCGTTCAAAAAGTTTGGGAATGCTGGACCAAACCAGCGCATATTACTAAATGGAACAATGCATCCGATGACTGGCACACACCCAGTGCTCAAAATGATTTAAAAGCAGGTGGCAGTTTTGTAAGCAGGATGGAAGCCAAAGATGGCAGCATGGGTTTTGATTTCGGCGGTAAATATGATGCTATCCGTACTTATGAATACATTGAGTATACACTTGACGATGGCAGAAAAGTAAAAGTTAGTTTTGCAGGTACAGACAACAGTACTAAAATATCAGAAAGTTTTGAGGCAGAAAGTACCAATTCTATCGATATGCAGAAAACAGGATGGCAGGCTATACTCGATAACTTTAAAAAATACACCGAAAGTATTTAGTGATCATTTTTCTGTTCACAAAAAAGCAAACAGCTTTCAGAAATGGGGGCTGTTTTCTTATACCTTTCTACAGTTAATGCTTCACTCTATTAAAAAAAATTACAGCGCTTTGCAATCAGTTCATGAAAAAATTGCACTATTAATTGCTAAAAATTGTAAGGAGGAAGAACTGAAAAAGAATGCAAAATAATCGTGAGCATCATGCTGCTTTTTAACCAGCCTGTCCCTGGCTCGTACACAGAATTTAAATATTAATACAGCCTGCTTCCGGCACCGCAATTTTAAGCAACCTGAAAAAATCATTCTCCTCAATTTCTTTTACACACCCTGGTTTAAGATCGCCCAATTTAAGATCTTCAATAGATATGCGTATCAGTCTTTTGCAACGATGATGAACCGCACCCATCATTTTTCTTACCTGATGAAACTTGCCTTCTGTTAATGTAATCAGTAACCAGGTGTGCCGGCCATACTGCGGGGGAGTGTTAGTATCATGATATATTAGTTCCGGTTTTTTTACAATAGATACATCACATGGGGGTGTTACATATTTCACACCTTGTTTTATGGAGATGGGAATGCCAGTTTGCAAGAGCTCTAAATTTTCTTCACTTAATATATTATTTATCTGTACCAAGTAAGTTCGTTTATGCGGTGTGTCTGCAAGGAATAATAAACGGGTTATCTTTTTATTAGTGGTTAAAATCAGGAGTCCTTCTGAATGATTATCTAAACGGCCAACAGCATGTGTATCTTCAGGAAAATTAAAATTTAGCTGGCCCAATAAATTTACCTGGTGAGAACTCACAAATTGCGATACCATATTGTGTGGTTTGTTTATTATATAATACCTGTGTGCTGTTGTATTCATTGTGGTAGAAGTATCATACACTAAATTAACAGACTGTTCTTAATGCTGTAATATTTTACAGAGATTTTTTTTAATATGAATGTTATTCTAATCACAAAGTTTTATTAAAGTGTATTTTTAAAATGTTAAAAAAAATGTAATTGAAAACGAAATGATTTTTTTATTCACTCTTTTCGTCTTTGGCATAATATTGGCAATTCTCTTTGCTGCTGAAAAATATTATTTTACTGAACTGAACTTACCAAAACGTTGGTTTCATTCATAAAGAATAATAATAATAATTAAAACCCACAATATCTCTCTTTACCACAGGTCCGTCAGAACCAAATTTCCCCTGTTATTTTTTTTGCAGGACAAATGAGTATCTAAAATCAGGTACAATATAATTTGTAATTCAATAATTCAAATTGTTGAATAGCGGTTTATTATAGTTATAATAAAGTGTATGAAAAATATAAGTGTTAACCAAAAATCCATATAAAATGAGAAACTATTATTATGCAATTATTTTTGCGTTCTTTTTAATGCTAATCTCCACTGCGTCAGCCAAAGATTATTATATAGCAGCCAATGGAAACAATGCTAACAGTGGGCTTACCGCTACATCGCCATGGCAAACCATCAGTAAACTAAATGCTTCTTTCGGAATCATCGCAGCCGGGGACAACATTTATTTCAGAAGAGGTGATACATTTTATGGTGTTATAGTGGTAGGTAAATCAGGAGCAGCTTCTAAACCCATTACTTTTAGTGCATATGGTACCGGTGCTAAACCTGTAATCACAGGTTTTGTAAGAGCTTCATCATGGGTAGCTGTAAGCAACGGAGTTTATCAAACCTATGTGCCCGGTGCTAAAACCAGTTTAAATATGGTAACTATGAATAATGTGCCAAAAGCGCTTGGCCGTTATCCCAATGCAAATGCTGCTAATGGCGGTTATCTTAATTATGAGTCTTTTTCCGGCAGTACGTCTATTACCGATAACCAGTTAACAAGCACTACCAACTGGACAGGAGCTGAAGTGGTGGTAAGAAAAAAATTGTGGGTGCTTGACCGTTGTAAAATAACTGCTCACAGTGGTACCAAATTAACTTTCACCAATACCAATTCTTCCACCTATACCGGAAATGCAGGCTATGGATATTTTATACAGAATGATGCCCGTACGCTTGACCAGTTGGGCGAATGGTATTATAAGCCCAGTACAAAATATCTGCAAATGTATTTTGGTACTGCATCTCCCGGTGCTTATACTATTAAAGTAAGTACCATTGATACACTTGTAAGACTTGCCTCCAGAAGCTATATCAATTTTAATAACCTTGTTTTTGAAGGCGCAAATGGTAATGCTCTTTATGCTACCGCCGGAGGTTTTATTAATATTCAAAACTGTGATTTTATAAATGCAGGAGTTGGCGCAATCAATATACAGAGTGCTTCTAATATATTAATAGAGAACACTACCACTAATCATATATTGAGTAATGCGATAATTGTTCGCAGCAGCAAAGTTTCCAATGTTACCATCAGGGGATGTACTGTAAAAAATACAGCTACTCTTGCAGGTATGGGCTTAAGCGGTGGAAATTCTTATAAAGGAATTAATGTGTATGTACTTAGTAATACACTTGTAGAATATAACAGGGTGGATACAACAGGTTATGTTGCTATTGAATTTCAGGGAAGCAATTTAACCATCAGGAATAATGTGGTTAATTATTTTGATTTTGTAAAAGATGATGGCGGCGGTATTTATACCTATTCTTCGGGAACAGATGCTAACCCAGGACCCACTTATACTAACCGGGTAGTAAGCAGCAATATTGTTATGAATGGTGCAGGAGCACCATTTGGAAGAAACAGTTCAACGTTATTTGTATCAGGAATATACCTTGACGGCAGAACGATGAATGTAAGTTTATTGAATAATACTGTATTTAATAATGGTAAAAATGGTATCCATTGCAGTAATCCTAATACTATTACGATAAAGGGTAACACTTCTTTTAATAATCTGAATGCTATGAGCATAATGCGCTGGGCATCGGTAGGTGATGTGAGGGGCCTAACAATAAGAAATAATACTTTTTATCCCAAAATAAATACGCAAAGAGGTTTTTATTATACCAATTCAGGAATTAATCAACCTGCCACCACGTCAACAAAAACAGCCATTACTAATCTCGGTTCTATTGATAGTAATACTTACAGTATGATAAATCCAACATCTTTTAATTTTGAAATTTACACTACTACAGGCGGATCATTAATACAAACATCTCCCTTATCATTGGAAGGGTGGAGGTCTAATTCCACCCATGATATGAAAGGGAAAAAACCGGCAACGCTGCCGGTGAGTTATAAATTAGGTTCCTTAGTGGGTGCCAATAAAATTGCCAATGGAACTTTTACATCCGGTATTAGTGGCCTTACTATTTTTGGCAGCAGCGTTCTTGGTTCATGGGATAATACAGGAAAAATAAGCGGTGGTGCTTTAAAAATAAGCTTCAGCAGCCCGGTGGCTAATAGATATAACCTGGTACACGGCCCCATTGGCGCTGTAAGTGCTGCTAAAAAATATGTACTTCGGTTTAGTACTTATGGCACCACACAGCAGGGAATTGTAAGAGCGTACATCAGAAAAACTACATCACCTTACAATAATCTTGTTGCCACACAAACAAAATCATTTGGTACTGGCAGAATGGATCATGAATTTTTGTTTAATGCACCTACCACTGCAACGGCTGGAAATTTTGTAATTGAACTGGAACAAAATTCAGGTACCACTTATCTGGACAACATCGCATTTTATGAAGCTACAGCTTCAGTATATGATCCTGCATCACAAATCCGCTTTGAATACAATGCAACCAAAGTAGCTAAAACAATAGCATTGGATACAAAATATACAGCAGTAAATGGGACTGTGTACAGTGGTTCTGTAACATTGCAACCCTTTACATCTATTATTTTAGTGAAAGATCCTTCCACTACCACTGCTCTGGCAAGAGTAGCTTCTACAGATTCTGCAGTGATTGATTCAACGTTATCATCTACTCAGGATTCAACAGCTATTTTTTCAGAACCAATTAATATATCAGAAACTATTGCTGCCGATAGCCTTTCCAATACAGATTCAACGGGAGCTACAGCAGACACCGCATTGGTTGCAAGAAGTGCTCCTGTTGTAACAACAAACAGAACACTCCAATTGAATGCTTATCCCAATCCTTCTGCAAATGAATTTAATTTAACACTGCAGGGCGGAAGTACTGATAAAGTAACAATTATGGTATATACATTTGATGGCAGAATGGTATTCAAGACGGTGGGACTTAGTAACAGCAGGTATTCGTTTGGTAATAATTTTGCGCCGGGTATTTATATATTGAAAGTGATACAGGGTAATAATATTCAAACATTAAAAGTAGTAAAGGCAGGTAACTAACATACACTTACAGCTGATACAATACAAGCCGGATGCATGAATAAATGCATCCGGTTTTTTTATTAACAGATGCGCTTTTAATTCTTTAAGAAACAATGCATGCTCTTAACATACTTTTGTAAACGATGCGCTGTGATTGTTATCTCATCATCATTTAATTACTTTTATAATTTACAATGCCAACAAATTGTAAATACAAAACCTGCTGATTGCAATGAACCATATTTTTTCCGCCAAAACAATCAAGGCCGGGTTGCTCGTGGGCACCCTGGATATTACTGCAGCCTGTATCCAGTTTTATATAAAAACGGGTAAAGGGCCGGAGCGGCTGCTCAGGTATGTTGCCAGTGGTGCATTTGGTAAAGATGCTTTTACCGGTGGTAACAGCATAATCTTCTGGGGACTTTTCTTTCATTATTTTATCGCCATGTCTTTTACATTCTTTTTCTTCTGGCTGGCAAAAACATTCCCTGTTATTTTAAAAGTCAAATTGCTGACCCCAGTTTTGTATGGTATTTTTATGTGGGTAGTAACGCAATTCCTTGTGATACCGTTATCTAAAATACCAATGCCAACACCAACTTTAACGGGCGCTGTCATTGCCATATCCATTCTAATTGTTTGTATTGCAATACCACTTACATTGTTTGCAGGAAAACAAATAAATTTAAAAAAAGTGTAAACAAAAATTTGGTTTGCTGCAACATCTCTTATAATTTAGTGGCAGTCAAATTCAGGAACATCCAAAAATGTACAGCAGTCAATTATTCATACAAAACAAGCGATTGCTGAAAATAAAACTGTTGAGTAAAAAATACCCTGACCTTATCCGTGAGTTTGAAATTAAGATCAATCAAATTGAACTGGAAGACTCCAAAACAATACAAACTACTTTCACTTAGCGTACCATAGCCAGCATTTAGTTTCCGAAAAAATTCTAACATTTTGTAATCAGCCTTCAGGCGATATACAGTTGCTTTAATTAAAAATATTGAAACTGTTGTAAGGTTAACCAAAGTTATTTTATGAGAAAGAAATCAGTAAAAGGGAATGCATTGGCAGCACTCCAAAAAGCATTTGCATTTTCAGCCAATGCCGAACACTATCATACACAGGATGTGCTGGCATTGTACCAGGAAGAACAACACAACCATTACAACCGCCGCAAATTTTTAGGCGATATCAGTAAAGCAGCATTGGCAGTGTCAGCAGCAGGCTTATATCAAAGCTGTAATTTTTTAAACAATAAAACACAACCTGGCATCGCCATTGTGGGAGCCGGTATTGCGGGGCTGCATGCAGCCTACATTTTAAAGAACGCAGGCTATAATGCAACGATCTACGAAGCCTCACATCGTTGTGGCGGACGCATACTTACTGTTACCGATTTGATGGGCCCGGGACTGTGGACAGAGATGGGAGGGGAGTTCATCGATAGTAATCATGAAGACGTTCTTAACCTCTGTAGAAAATTCAACCTGCCGTTGCTGGACCGTGAAACAGATCTTGCTGCAGGGCTTAAAGAATTTGCTTATTACTTTAATGGAAAGCATTACAGTTTCCAGGATGTATTGAAAGAGATGCAGCCCTTCCGTACACAGATGATAAAAGATGTCAACTCACTTTCCCGTGAAATAACTTTTGAAAAATTCACGGCCACAGATAAACAGTTTGATGAGATGAGCATTACAGCATACCTGGATCAGTTGAGTGTAAAAGGATGGTTACGCTCTATGTTTGAAATGGCTTACCTGGCAGAGATCGGGTTGGATGCAGCAGACCAGTCTTCGATTAATATGCTGGGAATTTTTAATCCTGCCAATGAAAAAAAGAATGAGCTCTTTGGTGCCAGTGATGAAAGATATTCTGTGATCGGCGGCAATAATAAAATTACGGATGCATTGCAAAAAGAACTAACAAAACAAATACAGTTTGATCATTACTTAACGGCCATTGCTCAAAATAACAGCAAGCAATACCTGCTTACATTCAAAACACCCGGCGGTGCATTGAAAGATATCAAAGCCGATATTGTAATTATGACGGTGCCATTTTCTGTACTGAGAGAAGTGGATTTTAAAATGCCCCTGCCTGAATGGAAAATGAATGCCATTAAAAAATTGGGCTATGGTCAAAGCTCTAAATTGTTTGTAGGCGTAAACGAACGCACCTGGCGGCAGCAGGGTTTTGCCGGTTATTGTTTTACTGATACCAGCCTTCAAAACGGTTACGACCATACGCAAATGCAGGGCAATAACAAAGGCCCCGGAGGCTTCACCATCAACCTCGGTGGTAAGCTCAGTATTGATTCGGTAAGTAAAGAAACGCAGGCACTGCAGGATGAATACCTCCCACTGTTTGACAAAGTATTTCCCGGATCTGCCAAAGCTTTTAATGGCAAATTTCAGCGCTGGCACTGGCCCTCCTTTGCACTCAGTAAAGGGAGCTACACCGGTTTCACCACAGGGCAGTACACAACCATTGCCGGCGCTACCGTAAAACCAGTTGATAATTTATTTTTTGCAGGTGAGCATTGCAGTTATGAGTTCCAGGGCTTTATGAATGGCGCTGCTAAAACAGGCAGGTTGGCAGCAGAAACCATCATTGAAAAGTTGAGGATGAAATGATATTAAAAAAATGGCTGTGATTTTATTGGCTACGTGTATGCAGGATATTGAAATAAAAATTCAAAGCTTTTTAAAAGCTGTAAACTATCTGGCTGTGGTCATGGGGCATTGAGAAAAAGTTTCCAGGAATAAATGCTACTTTTAAAGGAAGGTTGTTTATTTTATTATAAAAGTTAGAATATCCCATTCATACATTATGTTACACACAGTGATATGTTTATTTAAATATTTACAATCTTCATATTAAAAATGAAATAGCAATGGCAAATAGCAAGGTTGAAACTTCACCACAGGTGTATGCACGGATTGGTGGACTGGCGTATTTAATAATCATTGTCGCTGGTGCCCTTGGGGAGCTATTTATCAGAAATAAAATCATTGTGTCAGGCGATGCGGTAGCCACGGCTCACAATATCGCAGCTTCTCCATTGCTGTGGCGTATAGGCATTACCGGTGACCTGATCATGCATGTGTGTGATCTCATTTTAGCAATGGTCTATTATTTATTGTTCAGGCGGGTGAACAAAAACCTTGCTATGCTTTCGGTTCTTTTTGGTTTGATCCAGACTGCTGTGTTGGTCGCTAACAAGTTAAATCTGCTGATGCCGTTGTTTCTTTTAGGCAGTGAAGATTATCTAAAAGCATTTGACCCACATCAGCTCCAGGTTTTGTCGTACGTTGCTGTAAAGGCTCATGGACACGGCTTTGCCATTGGCCTTATATTTTTTGGCTTTGAGTGCCTTATTGATGGGTATTTGATTTTTAAATCGGGCTTTTTACCCAGAATCTTAGGCGTGCTGATACTAATCGCCGGCTTGTGCTATCTCACAAATAGTTTTGTGCTGATTCTTTTCCCTGCAATATCAGATTCAATATTCCAGATAATTCTTGCTCCTACCTTTATTGCAGAATTATCAATGTGCTTATGGCTTCTTATAAAAGGCGTGGACATCACCAAATGGAACAAACTGCTAAACTAAAGTAGCTGCAGAAACGATTATTGAAAAGATGAAGAAAAAATAAAGGCGGGCTGTTAGCTAATGCATCCCTCTTCACCATCAGTCCCGGCTATCCATTCCAAGTCCGGCGCAGAGGCTGAGCTGCCCTTCCTCCCCTTTCGGGGGAGCTAGAGGGGGCTCTCACCGTGCTTTCCATTCTATCCGGCAGTTTTTCAACTTTATTTCTTTAATTATCTTTTAGGCAGCACCCTCTCATCGATTTAAAAATATGAAGAAAACGAAGAATGATTCATGTGCCACGAACCATGGCAACATCCTGCATTTGCAATGTTGCTGGCAGTTTAATTAATTTGGTTTGTGATTTGTTTTATTTCTGTTCCAGATTTTTTATGTTGGAATTCTGTACGTGAAAAAGTACGGCTATATCATATCAGCGATTAGCTTTGCCACTTCTTTAAATGCTGCTTCAGACGAATGGCTTGTAACCTTATTTAATTTCATCCTAAACATTTTTTGATTCTTTCTAACGAGGTAAAAATAAAATGCTTTGCCATCCGTATGGTAATATGCCTCATCACCCAAACCAACTTCAATTTTAACGCCTTCATGACTTTTATTGGCTTGATAAATTTCGTTATAAGCATTTTTTGCAGCGACGCTGCTGGAATATACCTCATACATAAAGTAGAGTTTGCCGATTTTGCCTGATTTCCCGTCTTTCAAGCGTGCAGTATAGTCACACTTATATTCCAGCGTATCACCTTTTTTAAAAAAAGTATTGCAGGTAAGATTTGCCTGCTCACCCATAATTCTTTCTGCACTTGAAAGTGTTAGTAGTTTAATTGCAATGGCTAAGCTATCACTTCTAATAATGCACGGATCACTGGCATCATTACTTGTTTTAGAGCAGGTAGAGAATAAACCTAGAACTGATAAAATATAACCATTCAGAAAAAATAGTTTCATGTGTGACTATTTCTGTTGATAATTGCAAAAATATAAAAAATCCCCGGCTACCGCGTTGTTATCCGGGTGTAAAATTGGAATTTGTAGCCTCCGGCAGTGGTTCGTGGCACACGAATCACCACTTCAGCTTTGTACAGAATAGCACGATTGCAAAATATGAAGAAAAGCAAGAATGATTCGTGTGCCACGAAGCATGGCAAAGGGTATAATTTATTTACGGCACATCATTAGGATTCTGATTTAATTTTTTCTATTTTGTTTTAAAAGAAACAACATGAGAAAATTATTTATGCTTCTTACCGCAGTATTTATCATCGGATCTGCGAATGCACAAAATGTGGGTATTGGCACAACATCACCTGGATCACTTTTGGAAGTACACAGTAATACAACATATTCAAACGGTATAACTCCAATTTTTAAGATTAGCGATAATTTTCAAACCTGGAATATTGGATTAGGGCTTGACCCGGCTTTACGTTTCTCCTTAGCATCACAAGATCTTGTTGAGAGGTTAGTTATTCTCCAATCAAATGGCAATGTAGGTATGGGAACCACTTTACCACTTGGCTTATTACACCTGCATAAATCGACTCAACTAACATCCAATCTGATTCTTGGCGGACAGGAATATTATGAAAACACAACGCCAGGTGCTAATACAGGGATTGCTTTAACCATTGGAGTTAACCGTGCAGGTAACAAACAACTTTGGATTATGGACCAGGATAATGTTGCTGTCCAAAATTCCACCAATGCGGTAATACGATTAATGCCTTTTGCATCGGCTGGCAAAATTGATGCGATTGCAACTAATGGGATCACCCCATTGCCATTGGTATTGGGTTCAAATGGAAGCATTGTTAACATTTCAGGTCAGATAAAAATAGCAGGCGGGTCACCAGGAACAGGAAAAGTATTAACCTCTGATGCTGATGGATTGGCGAACTGGCAACCTGCTGTAAAACCTGTTTACTTCAACAATGATCTGTACAATTCAGTTCCTTTTATTGTACCCAATAATGTAGAAACGCCTTTGGATTTTTCGTCGTCCGTTTTTAACAGTAACATCAATTATAGCGGCGGAACCATAACTGTACCTGATGGAGGTCTTTATCATTTTGAAGTAGTGGCTTCGGTTGATTACGTTTACACCAATACTAAAAATTTTCAGATCAAAAGCTATATAAATGGAAGCCTGCAATATGTGGATTATAATAACACAAAGAGCATAGATATGCTGCTAAGTGCAGGAGATAAGGTGGTATTTAAACTCACCCAATCATCTGGAAGTGATGTTCAGCTAAGCGCCTTTAGCAGGATAAGTGGACATAAAGTGTATTAGGAAATTTTGGAGTGAACATTTGTGCAAATATTTTAACCCGGGGTTGCTGTCCTCACCATAGCCGTCAACTTAAGCTTTTTGCAGAGCCGTAGGCTCGAATTTATTTTGTAACAATGGGTTTAAACCCATTGCTACAAATGATTTTTTATCAG
>JAYVLZ010000238.1:0-7573 GCA_043759175.1 Chitinophagaceae bacterium
GCAAGGGATAAATTAGTGACTTTTTAATTTGTTCAATAAAGATAAAAAGTACAAGAGTGCGACGCCAATGAAGCTTAATAGCAGCACTTCGGCCTGGCCCAAAAAAAACCGGCTCACGTTTTTATCCCTTGTGCAGTATAATAGCGGCGACAGTATCATAACAGTAAGTATACGTTCAAAAAATGATTCTGTTGTTTTGTCTATTGCTAACTCATACCCAGATTTACATATAGCTAAGTTCCAAGCATTAAAATCTTTTGATAAATATGCTGTCTGTTTTGTTGGTGATGAAAATGAAAAATTTTATACTGTTACTGGTAAAATGGAAACCCCTAAATTAATAACTGAAAAAAGTGATAATCTTTATGAAGTTGGTAACCGACCGCCTTCAGGCGACCCACTTTAATGGCTTTTTTATTTTAGAGGAGATTCAATCATAGGGATGTATCCAAAAGATGAAATAGAGAAATTTATTTTATATAAAGATATTCAAAACAAGAAATAGATATAAGTAATACAAAAGCCCGGCACTGCCGGGCTTTTGTATTTTAATGCATTGCTGAAATTAGGAAGCCACCCACAGGCGCAGGTTAATTTTTTTTAGGCACTGGAATGAGGCGTGGGTTTGTGTGTTAAGTTTCCAGTGCCGCCTTATTACTACTGCCTGAACAATCATACTGGTTCAAGAATTATACTTCAATTCCTCTAATTTTTTCCCTGCAAAGTCTTCTAACAAATACAGCCTCTGTTTAAAAAGTGACTTGTCCTAAAATAACTTTACAACTGTTGCAACAAATAAAAAAAGCGATACCAGCAAGTATCGCTTTTTCTAAAAAATAAATTATCTAAAATGGCAGATCATCTGCTGCATCATTCATTACTACAGGAGATGGAGCCGGGCTGGCTGGCCTTGGTGCAGCCACCGTGTTTGTGTTAGCTGAGTAGCTGCTGCCGGGTGTTCCCTGATTTTCGCCACTGTTTTTGTTGCCAACCAATTGTACGTTTTGCACCCTCATTCTTAATACTGCCGTTGTCTGATTGTCTTTGTTGGTGTAAGTATCCACATCTGGTGTGCCTTCTGCAAATACGGTTTGGCCTTTCAGCAAATAAGGAGCAATTGCTGTTCTATCTGTCCAGTAAGCACATTCTACCCAGGTGGTTTTTTCTTTTTGCATGCCCTGTGCATCTTTAAAACGTTCGGAGTGCGCCACGCTAAAATTAATTACGGTTTTACCATTGATTTCTTTTACGATGCAATCTTTTCCGAGATGACCGATGACTTGTAACTTGATCATAATTGTTGTTTTTAATGTTGAATGGATGTATCTGAATGTGTGAAATTATGAAACGTTATTTTGGAGTTATTTGAAAGTTATACAGTGTTTTTCAAGAGGTTTAGTGGTTTAGAAGTTTAGACGGTTTAGTTTTTAACTGATACTAACCTCAAACTTCAAACCCGGAACTTCAAACAACTGCTTATTAATTCATCTTTTTCTTTAAACTGCTCACCTGGTTTTGTAAGTTGCTCACCATGTTTGCAAGGGAATCCATATCCCATCTCTGCTGCTGACTTACTTTGCTTAGCGCCATCTGTGCATGCCACAGTTCCACAATGTCTTCAGCATTTACCTGGTATGGCTGGTACTGCGGATTGTCGCTTACAAGTGTGAGTTTATTTTTTGCCCGGTTACTTTTTACAATCCTTTTATATACAATTCCCTCATTGCGGCTCACTACTATATAGGGTTGGTTATTTTTTATATCCTCTGTATTGCCTTCTACTTTTTCACCCACAATAATACTGCCGCTGGGAGTGGGCATCATACTGTCACCAATAATTTCAAAGGCCCGGTAATTACCACCAGCCAGCATCGGAAGCGTAAAAGTATTCAGCTCATCAATAAACTCACTGTCTGCATATCCGGCAAGATACCCTGCCGCGGCTTTCACAGGAACAAAATGAATCAGATTCCTTTCGGCAGTCATCATTTTTTGCTGCCTTCTTTTAGATAAATAGTTATTGCCGGTATTGCTCACATCTTTCAGCAGCAATTCATCTAAACTTAGTTTAAAAAGATCACCGACAATTTCCAGTACGTCAAGCCTGGGGTCGGCTCTTTCTTCTTCATAAGCTCCAATCAGGGAACGTTTGATACCTAATTTAGCAGCAAATTCTTCTTGTGTCCATCCACGTAGTTTGCGGAGATATTTAAGATTTTGTCCTGCTTGTGACATAGTGTAACTAATTTGGTTAGTACAAATATACTAAAATATTTAGCCTATGCAAATATTGTTCAAATTTTTTTTCTGCACCAAAATTTTAGAAGCTGTTTGAGTTATTTATTTTCTTGTGATAATTGTGATCCTTAGGTATTGAGTTGAACGAAGCCGAAGTACGCTCAGGGCGATACCCAATGGTATGCAGATGAAAGCCCGCCTGGCGGACGGACAGGGACTGTGACACAATCCCGCCTTAGGCGGGACTATGATACTTCTGCTTCGCTCAGTACTTTAGCTGGTATAAAAAAAAATAATTCAAACAGCTTTTTAATCATTAATAATATTAGTACATCATTGCCCCACACCTTATTTTTGTACAAAATCATTTTATGCAAATAGTTTTAGTGCTGCACAATCTTATTAAATGGTTCGTTTTGTTATTTGGTCTGCTTACTTTGTTAAATGCCTTTGGCGGTGTTTTTAAAAAAAGGATTTATACCGAAAGTGATAATAAGAGCAATTTGTTTTTTATGATCAGCTGCGATATACAATTGCTGCTGGGGTTGATCTTGTATTTTGCTAATGGCTGGTTTGGCAGGTTAAAAGACCTGGGCAATAATATGAAGGAACCATACAACCGTTTTTTCACTATGGAGCATATGAGCATGATGATACTGGCCTGGATACTGGTTCACATTGGAAGGGCGCAGGTTAAGAAAGCCGGTACAGATGCAGCCAAACATAAAAAGATGCTGATATTTTTTGGTCTTGCAATGTTGCTCATCCTGGTATCCATTCCATGGCCGTTTAGGGAAGCAATTGGTAAACCTTTGTTTCGTTGGTTTTAATAATAAAGATGTTTTGCCGGAAAGGCGGGGAGTCGGAAAGACTTATTATATATGTAATTATCTTTTCGGCTGTTTAATTAATGATGTTTTTTTATTTGCCGGAAATACGTGGAACTATAAATTTTTATAATTTTCTTTCCGTCTTATCGTCTTCCCGGCAGTATTTTAAAAAAAGGATTTCAATAAATGGCGAAAGCAAAAAAACAACCCACCATCCTCATCACCAATGATGATGGTGTTACGGCACCGGGTATCCGCAACCTGGTGGAGGCGGTAAAAGATCTTGGTAAAATAATTGTGGTGGCACCGGATAAAGCACAAAGCGGCATGGGGCATGCCATTACTATTGGCCATCCGCTTCGGATGAATAAGGTTGATATTTTTGAAGGCATTGAAGCATGGCAGGTAAGTGGCACACCGGTTGATTGCGTGAAACTGGCGGTGGATAAAATCCTGCATGGCAAACCAGACCTCTGCCTCAGTGGTATCAATCACGGAGCCAATCATTCCATCAATGTAATATACAGTGGCACTATGAGTGCTGCCATGGAGGCCAGTATAGAAAGCATACCCAGCATCGGTTTTTCATTACTGGATTACAGTTACGAAGCAGATTTTACCACGGCCAGGCATTATGTAAAACAAATTGTAAGCAGCCTTATACAAAAGAAATTAGACAAGCATTTTCTGCTGAATGTAAACATCCCTTCCATTGCACTGGAACTGGTAAAGGGGGTAAAAGTTTGCAGGCAGGCTTATGCTAAATACCAGGAAGATTTTGAAGAACGAAAAGACCCTCATGGGAAAAAATATTACTGGCTCACGGGTGAGTTTTTAAATTTTGATAAAGGTAAAGACACTGATGTGTGGGCACTGAATAATAATTATGTAAGTGTGGTGCCAGTGCAGTTCGATCTTACCAATTATAAAATAAAATCACAATTAGAAAAAAACTGGAAACTGAAATAATGGTTAAGAAAGATAATTTTTGGATGGGCGCCATTATGGGCTTAATAGCGCCGGTGCTGGGTATCATCATTTTTAAGATGAACAAGTTTAGGGTGTTCAGTTTTAGCGAAACCTTCCAGTACCTGTTCCTGGAGCCCGGTTTTAAAACACTAACGGTGGCGCTCAGCCTGTCGCTTTTATTAAATGCTTTGTTGTTTACTATATACATCAATGCCCGGAAAGATAAAACCGCCAAAGGTATTTTCGCCACCACTTTATTGTACGGCCTGCTGGTATTGATAGTAAAAACTTTTGGATAATTGCTCTGTAAAATATTTGTATGGAAGATCATCCCTGGTTTAAAGATTGGTTCAATTCCCCTTACTATCACCAGCTCTATTTTAACAGGGACGAGAAAGAAGCAGCTAATTTTATTGATAAGCTCATTAACTACCTGCAACCACCAACCGGTTCATCTATGCTGGATGTTGCCTGTGGCAAAGGAAGGCATTCCATTCATCTGGCACAGAAAGGTTTTGACGTAACAGGGATCGACCTGAGTGAAGACAGCATTGAAGAAGCGTTGCAATACGAAACAGCTGCCCTGCATTTTTATCGCCACGATATGCGTCTGCCTTTCCGGATCAATTACTTCGATTACGCCTTTAATTTTTTTACCAGTTTTGGTTATTTTAAAACACGCCGGGAGCATGACAATGGCATCCGCACCATTGCCCAGTCGGTAAAAAGCGGTGGCTGTTTTGTAATGGATTACCTGAATGTGCATTATGCCGAAGATCACCTGGTTCACCAGTTTGATAAAGATGTGGACGGCATTAATTTTTTCATCACCAAATGGTTTGATGAAACACATTTCTACAAAAAAATTACTGTGGAAGATGAAGCGCTGGAAGAACCATTGGTCTTCACCGAAAAAGTAGCGAAATTCTCACTCGGTGATTTTACAGAAATGTTTGCCTTCCAGGGATTGCAGATACAGGAAGTATTTGGAGATTATAATTTTAATGGATACGATGTAAGGAAATCTCCACGGTTGATAATGATTGCCAGGAAAGGGAGGTAGTGGCCGGCACTAATGGTTAGAACGCAATGATAAAATAAAAGAGCCTTTTGTTGAAATGTATTTGATCCCTGAAAAAATTTATATTTAATTTTGCCTAAGCAAAAAAACAGATGCATAAAAAAAATATCACATTAATTTTTTTCCTTTTCCTGGTGGGTATGCCACTTTTTTTTTCTGTTTATACATTGATTGAAAAAATAATAATTGAATATGGAATGGAGGAAAGACTGGAAGAGGCAAATTTACAAACAGTAACTATTGATGCAGCTTCAATAATATGGCTAAAAGAAAATAAAGAAATACTGATAAATGGAGAACCATTTGATGTAAAAAAAATTACCCGGCATGGAACCAGTATCACTGTGCAGGGGCTATATGATCTGGAAGAAAAAGAACTTAAAGATCAGCTGCAGGTTTATCATCATTCTGAAAATAAATCTGCCTCAGCAAATAATTCATTGCTGTTGCTGATCTTTACAACCTTTTACCAGGCAAACGAACCCATAAATTTTCATACTCCTTTTTTTAGTAAGACAAAGCAAACCTGGCAAAAGCCCAAGGATAATATCTGTAGTTTATACTACGAAATCATAACACCTCCGCCACGATTTATTTAGTCTTTCCTTTTTTTATTTTATTGAGGCATCCTTCCATACATGAAGGCACTGCTATTATTCATACCAAACTGAAATGTTTATGAAAAAAATAATTCTGTTCCTGGCATTCATCTGCTGTGCTGTTGTTGTATATGCCCAGGTAACAAAAGTTACTGTTCAGGATAGCAGCATTAATGAAATTAATTTAAATGAAATAACAGTGTCTGCCACAAGGTTTGCGGAACATAAAAAATATGTAGCACAACAATTATTAATTGTCAGTGCTAAAAGGATGGCTTTTTACAACCAGCAAACTTCTGCAGAATTGCTCACCCATACAGGAAATGTACTGGTACAAAAAAGCCAGTTAGGAGGTGGAAGTCCCATCATACGTGGCTTTGAAGCCAATAAAGTGCTGCTGGTAGTGGATGGCGTAAGAATGAATAATGCCATTTTCAGGGGTGGCCATCTGCAAAATGTTATTACTATGGATAATACCCTACTTGAAAAAATGGAAGTTCTTTTTGGCCCATCTTCGGTGATGTATGGCAGCGATGCATTGGGTGGTGTGATTAGTTTTTACACCAGAAACCCTATGCTTTCAGAAACTGCCGGTAAAACATCTTTTTCAGGAAATGCATTTGTACGTTATTCATCTGCATACAACGAAAAAGCAGGGCATGCGGATATTAATGTAGGAGGAAAAAACTTTGCCTCATTGACCAGTTTTACATTTTCTGATTTTGGTGACCTTAAACAGGGCGGCCAGTATTACAGTAAATTTCCCGGTTGGGGAAAAAGGACTTTTTATGTAGACCGAATCAACGGTATTGATTCGATAGTTAAGAACAGTGATGTAAATAAACAGGTAAAAACTGGTTATAAACAGTACGATCTTTTACAAAAATTTTTATTTAAAACAGGCAACGCTGAAAATGTGCTGAACTTCCAATATTCCACCTCATCCGATATTTACCGCTACGACAGGCTTACAGAAACCAATGGCGCTGGTGTGGCCAAAAGTGCAGAATGGTATTATGGTCCCCAAAAGCGTTTGCTGGCAGCCTGGACCATTCATTTAACCAGGTCTCCAATTTATGATAAGGCACAAATAACAACCGCCTGGCAGCAGGTAGAAGAAAGCCGCCACAACCGCAATTACCGCAGTACTAAATTAAATAACCGGATAGAAAAATTAAACATTGCAAGCCTGAATGCAGATTTTGCAAAAAATATAAACAAGTTTGAATTAGGATACGGTGCAGAGATAACTTACAATAAAGCTGCCTCCAGTGCGTATGCTGAAAACATAACAACCGGTGTACAAAGTCCACTCGACACCAGGTATCCTGATGGTGGAAGTAATACCCAGTCGTATGCAGTTTATACAACAGGTTTGTATAAAGCATCCGAAAAAATAATTCTCAATGCCGGGTTAAGGTTTAGCCGCAACCGGTTGTATTCAAAATTTAATGATAAAACATTTTTCCCTTTTCCTTACAGCGATATAGAGCAATCATCCAACGGCATAACAGGCAATGCAGGTATTGTATTGCTGCCTGCTGCAGGATGGAAAATTGCTGCATTAATTTCCACAGGTTTTCGAAGCCCGAACGTGGATGACATGTCAAAAGTATTTGAAAGTGGCGGCGGTACACTGATTGTTCCTAACCCCCATATCAAACCTGAAAAAACCATCAATTACGAACTGGGTGTGTCTAAAACCTTGCATAACAAATTTCAGGTAGGCGCCACGGTATGGTACACCGATTATCATGATGCGTTAAGTACAGATTTTTCCACTTTCAATGGTTCTTCCACCATTACTTATGATGGCACTGCCAGCAAGGTAGTAACCGTAGTAAATAAAAACGCTG
>JAYVLZ010000239.1:0-5847 GCA_043759175.1 Chitinophagaceae bacterium
CGTGACCGCCTGTAGTTCTTTTGGTATAACAACCGGCTTTGGTTAAAAATTTTCTACAATCCCTAAGTGAAACATTTTTTAATGGGTTTGACATTAAGCAAAGGTTGGTAAGTTAACTTGATAATTTAAGGTTGTATATTGCTTAGAGTTAACAATATCTTTCAACTGGTCATTAGTATTTATTAAGTCGGACATTTGGGGTGCATACATCGGTTTTTTCTTGCTTTTTACCTTCCAGCCAAGTCTTTGCATTTCGATAAACAGGGTATTTTTATTCAATGTATATCTTAAAAATTCATCAAGAACTACAGTAAGACTTTCTTTAGCCTCATGTTCCGTATTTCCATACCCTGTTAAATCAAAGGACGGCATATATGCGTAATGAATATTGTCTTCTTGAAAAAATAAAATTTGTAAATCTACTTTTACAGACTTTGTTCCAAATTTCTTTTCCCCTTTAAGATTGCCTTTCTGCATAATTTTATAGATAAATTGCAATATACAAAGTAAATGATGCAGCAAATGTTGCTAAACAAATTTTTACACAAAAATTGTTTCTCAGCAAACTATATGATCCCAAAGAATTAAATTCATCTTTACATACCTCAATAATACCTGCATTACTGCAACATCAAAATTATCAGTTATAAAAGCATTACTTATTATTTTCATTCAACAAAAAGTACTGTTAAAATAAAAGCCACTTTTAGTAGAAAAAGCAAAATAAAATTTCTATTTTGCCCTGCCTCTCCATCTGCCTGAAAAGATTTTTCTTACCTCTTTCCCAATTAGTAACCTTAAAAAACAAACATATGCTGCGTAAATTAATCGTAAATGGTAGTGTAATCAAAGATGCTGATGAAAACAACATTGAAAAAGGTATTAAAAAAGAGATTGAAAAAGACGATTCGGGAATTGACAATTTTATACTGAAAAAATCTGTAGCTGTAAGCAACACCCGTGGGCCGGCATCAAGACAGGAAATTGAGGTAGAACATAGCGATGATATTGTAGAAATAAAATTTGAAGACAGCAGCACCTGGATTGGAAATGCCATGGAGTTCCAGGAAATATTTAACCTGGGCAGCAAAAGAGGGCTGGGCGAAGATGACAATGATTTTGAAGTGCCCACTATTCTGCAAAGCACCACCGACAGAAATGTATTGCAGGACCTGGCCATCAACGTTTTTAAATTTTTTAAGAAAGAAACAAGCACCATAGCAGATACCGCTGTAAAGGAATTAGCAAAAAAAGTAGAAGACAAAGTACAGCCGCAGCCCGGCCTTTACCTGCTTGACAGCGCCATGAGAAAAAAAGTGGCCAGCGAAATAAAAGAAGTAAATAAGCCCTACCTGTTATTTATACACGGCACCAATTCCAATACAGAAGGCGCTTTCGGTGATCTGTTAGACTTCAGGCAATTTGGTTTATGGAATACTATCAGCACCACTTATGGAGATAATATTTTAACATTCGATCATAAAACATTTACCCAGTCGCCATTAGAAAATGTACAGGAGCTATTGCAACTGCTGCCTGCCAACTGTATCCTTCACCTGATTACCCACAGCCGGGGTGGTTTGGTAGGAGATATTTTAGCAAGGTGCAATGCAGGCAATACCAATATTGGTTTCAGCGATGTGGAAATGAATTTGTTTGCAGATGAGCAAAAAAAATGTATGACCGCCATTAACACGCTGGCACGTAAAAAAAATATTACTGTTCAAAAATTTATCCGGGTGGCAAGCCCGTCAATGGGAACATCTTTATTATCAGACCGGCTGGATCACTATCTGAATACGGTACTTAATTTTATTGGCATCTCTACCGGCGTTGCAGCCAACCCGGTATATGCAGCAGTAAAAAGCTTACTTGCAGAAGTGGCTGCCACAAAAAGCAAGGTGGATGTATTGCCCGGCATAGAAGCCATGGTGCCCGATTCCCCCTTTATAAAAATGCTGAATAATCCGGCCAATGTTATTGAAGCACCCCTCACCGTTTTATCCGGCAACTGTACACTGCATGTAGAACTAAAAGCATTGCTGGTGATCCTGACCAAACTTTATTTCCGCCGTAAAAATGATATGGTGGTAGATACCTGGTCAATGTATTTTGGCACGCCAAGAAAAAAAGATATTTGGTTTTTCCTGGACAGTGCAAAAGGAACGGATCACATTCATTATTTCCGCAGTAAAGATTCGCAGGAAGCAATGGCAAGAGCTGTAAGTGCAACCACAGATGTAATAGCAGGCTTTAAAACTTTGCAGGAAGCTGATATTTCCGATGCCAACAGGAATGCTGCCATCTCTCCATTTATTACAGCGGAAGTAAAAATGGACATGGATAAAATCAGCGGCACAAAACCCATTGCGATTATCCTGCCCGGTATTATGGGGAGCAACTTGTTCTGCAATGAAGATAAAGTATGGGTTGACTTCTGGAGTTTTGTAAAAGGCGACCTGGTAAAATTAGAAATCGATGCAAACAATATCTCTGCTCCATCATTGATGGGGAGCAGTTACCTCAAACTGGCAAAATATTTATCCGGCAAATATGATGTGCTGCCGTTTGCTTACGACTGGAGAAGATCATTAACAGACGAAGCAAAAAATTTTAATAATACTATTAAAATTTTACTTACAAAAGAAAAACCGATCCATGTAATTGCCCACAGCATGGGTGGTGTGCTTTTCAGAGAATTTATTTTATTAGAAGATTCTCAATGGGATAAATTGAACAGTTCCCCGGGTTTTAAAGCCATCTTACTGGGAGCACCGTTGGGTGGTTCTTTTTTAATACCGGAAACTTTGAGTGGACGTGGTGGCAATATCAGCAAACTGAGTACGATTGACATGAAGCATGGTAAAAAAGAATTATTACAGATATTTTCTCAATGTCCTGGTCTGTACAACTTACTACCGCTAAGTACCACCCCGTTTGATTTTTCAAAAGAAGATACCTGGAAAGACCTGATTAATAATTCAGGTAAAATAGGTACACTGCCGGATAAGAATAACAGCATACCCGAAATTTTAAAAAATTTTGACGCATTCAGAAAAAATATCCTCAACAACAAAAAAAATATTGACTACAAAAATCTTGTTTATGTGGCAGGTAAATCAGATTCCACTACCGCCACTTATGAAATTGCAACAGACGGCAGAGACAACGGCGTAATATTTAAAAGTACAACAGAGGGCGATGGCAGCGTAACATGGGCCAGCGGCATACCGGATGAAATGATACAGCGAAATGCTGTCTATTACTGCACTACAGAGCATGGCGAACTAGCGAATGAGCCGGATATATTTGAAGCATTCATAGAATTATTAGCAACTGGCAGCACTTCCCAACTAAGTAAAACGCCACCCCTGTCAAGAGGCGGCAGCCAGTTAACTGATAATCCCAAATACGAAATAGTACCGGTTGATGCAGGCAACATTGAGAAGATAGCAATGGGCGTAAAAAAGACGGAGAAAGAAATAACTACCGACACTCCTTTAAAAATAACCATGAGCAATGGCAACCTTGCCAGTACACAATTCCCGTTGCTGGCAGGCCATTTTAATAAAGATGGCATTATGAGTGCGGAAAAAGTTTTAGACAGTTGCTTTAACGGGATGCTGAGGGAGAAACATGCCCTGGGCGTTTACCCCGGAAGGGTTGGCAGCAGTGAGGTATTTCTTTCTTATACCACATCACCCAAAGGCACTGTGGTAGTAGGTTTGGGTGAACTGGGTGAATTAAATGGCTACCAGTTAGAGCTGAGTGTAACACAGGGCGTAAGTAAATATTTACTGGAATTAAGGGATTTTGAAGCATTGAACAAAGAAGAGTTCAACAATATTTTTCATTCCGGCGTTGGTATTTCTGCACTGATGGTTGGCTGTGGCTATGGCGGACTCAGTATTGAAAGCTCACTCAAATCAATTATACTGGGCGTAAAAAAAGCCAACAGCAGTGTGGGTGGATTAAACAATGCTTCATTAAAAAAAATAGAAACGATTGAGTTTATTGAACTGTATGAAGACCGCAGCCTGCAGGCATTTTATACTTTAAAAAAATTAGAAGCCGATCAGCACCTGAACATTGTATTGCCTTATAACAAAATAAAAAAATTACCTGGTTTCAGAAAAAGGGTGCCGCTGGATAACCAGCAGGACTGGTGGCAAAGAGTATCGGTGGAAGTGGAAACAAAACCATATTACTATTTGAAATTCACTGCTTCTACCGGTTCTGCAAGAGAGGAAGTTCGCAATCTCAATAGTAACCCTGTTATCATTCAGCACTTCATTGATAAAATATCGGGTGATGATAAATGGACACCACAACTGGCCAAAACAGTTTTTGAATTGCTGGTACCAAATGATTTTAAAGATGCGGTAAGAAACCAGTATAATATTTTATGGAAGTTAGATAAATATTCTGCTGCCTTTCCGTGGGAACTGCTGCAGGACAGTGCTACACAAAGCAAACCCCTGTGTGTAAGTTCCGGCATGATACGCCAGTTGGCAACAGCCGATTACCGTACACAAATAAAACGGAGCTATGCAAACAATGCATTGGTGATTGGTGATCCCGACACGGAAGGATATGCACCGCAATTGCCCGGTGCCGCTGATGAAGCAAGAAAAGTAGCAGACATTATCAGCAGCAATGATTTTGCCGTTACCCAGGTAATTAAAAAAGGGTTTGCTGATAATTTACAGGCGCTCTTCCAGGATGAATACAAGATGATACACCTGGCGGGACATGGCTTTTTTAAATCAGGAAGGGAGGATGAAAAGAAAAAGAAAAAAGACAATACTGATAATGATAATAATGAAGAAGCAACAGATGCAATGCCGGAAGCTGGTATGGTAATAGGAAAAGGTATTTTCTTAACTACCAAAGAAATCAACCAGATGAGCCAGGTACCAGAGTTTGTTTTTATCAACTGCTGCTTTCTTGGTAAAACAGATGGACTGGCAGAAGCAATTACTCAGCAGCATTATAAACTGGCTGCCAACCTGGGTGTACAATTAATTGACATGGGTGTAAAAGCCATCATAGCAGCAGGCTGGGCCGTAGATGATAATTCAGCTTTGCTGTTTTCAGAAACATTTTATAAAGAAATGTTTGCAGGTGCCAGCTTTGCGGATGCAGTGCAAAAAGCCAGGAGCGAATGTTTTGATAAATACCCAAACAATAATACCTGGGGTGCTTACCAATGTTATGGCGATCAGTTTTATAAATTCACTGTTCATTCCAATACAAAAGATAAACAATATACTTATGTACTGCCAATGGAAGCAGAGATAGACCTGAATAATCTGTACAATAAAATAAGCGACAAACGATATACTGAAAAGGCACTGCTGGATGAATTACTGGCCATCGGCAAAGCAGTAGATAAATCTGCCATCCGCAATGGCAGCATTACAGAACTGGAGGCAAGAATATTAATGGCGCTCAATAAGCAGGATACCGCCATTGCAAAAATAAACGACATGGTAAAATTTGAACAGGCTGATTTTACCGTAAGCGTACTGGAAAATCTTTGCAGTCTTAATATTAAAGCATCCCGGAATACAAAAGAAAAAACGGAAGCAGATATACAGGAAGTGATTAAAAAGTTTGCTTATCTGCTGCAAATTGGCGACACTGCCCAGCGGCATTCTTTGCTGGGCCTGGCTTATAAAATATTATTTGTAAAATCCACTACCCCTGCAGGCAAAATAGATGCGCTGAAAAAAGCATCCAGCGAATACCGCCAGGCATTTGAAATAGCAAGAAAAAATAATACCGGCGCTTTGGATCCATTATGTACCTGGGTGCAGTTACAAAGTATTTTAATACTGTGTGAAA
>JAYVLZ010000240.1:0-6185 GCA_043759175.1 Chitinophagaceae bacterium
AATGTAAAGCTGGTACTGATACCGGATAATGAAGACCCGGATAGTTATGTAAACAAAGTAGGTGCTGAAGCATTCAGGGATTTTATTGCTGCAAATAAAAAAGATTTTATTCTGTTTCAGTTAGGGGTATCCTTAAAAGATGCCGGTGCTGATTCTACAAAAAAATCTGCCTTGGTAAACCAAGTGGCGGAAACCATTTCCAAGATCAACAAAGCAGAAGATTTTACCAAGCAGCAGGACTACATAAAGCAGTGTGCTGAATTATTAAAAATTGAAGAAGGCGGCCTGCATGCACTGGTAAATAAATTTATTAGGGAAAGAATCAGCAAAGAAGAAAATAAGCTCAGCCGTGACGATGCCAATGATGCTTACAATCAAAGCCATCAGCCTTTTGAAATAGAAGAAGATGCACTGGTACTCCTGAATAAAGATGAGCTGCATGAAAAAGCAATGGTAAGAAGTTTACTGGAATTTGGGTTGAAACAATGGGACGAACAGCAACGGGTAGCCGATCATATTTTTTCTGAGATTGAGATAAACAACCTGGAAGAATTGATTGACAACAAAAACCTGGTGGCCATAATGAAAGCCTACAAAATATTATACGATGAAGGCCTTGAACCAACAGCCAAAACTTTCCTGTACCACGAAAATTTAGAAATGGGTTCACTGGTAGTAAACATTATGGATTACAATTATGAGATCAGCCCCAATTGGAAGGAATTTTATGAAGGCAAAATTTTCAGCCGGGAAGACTTGTACCTGGATGAAGTTTTTTCCACTTTGAATTATTTAAAGCTAAGAAAGATAAAACGCATGATGGATGAAAACCAGCGTGACCTTGAGAAAAGCCATAATGCAGAAGAGCAATTGATGTTGCTGCAGGTACATCAGCATCTTAAAAAAGCAGAGATAGAACTGACACAAAAAATTGGTACGGTAATATTCAGGTAAGCCAGTTACCGGCTAAAGTTTTTTATTTCATATTTCACATCCCCAAACTTCCCCCTATTCGGTATTGCAAAAAGAAGTTTTTGTTTCTACATTTATAGCAGCAAAATTTTCTCCCATGAAATTATTAGTCCCTCCTTTACTCGGGTGCATCCTGTCTTTTCAGCTCTTTGCACAAACAGATACTGAATTTCCCAAAGAGTTTATCATGCATGTAAAATTGCATAATGGCATGGTTACAAATTTTACTAATGCCCCCGATGTGTATATTGGCGGCATACAGTTGATTCCTCAATACACTTTTGTACCAACAAAACTCAGGGGCGGTATTATTGGTGATGTGTATTACACCGGCAAAAAAATACAGGCTGCTGTTGGCCCCACTATTTCTTTTAAATTAAAAACTTTTAAGGCTGCCCCTTTTGGCAGTGTTGGTAATTTAAATATTAATATTGATCACCTGTGGGGTACCAATAAAGAGCGTTTGTTTGGCGGAGGAATGAATGTGGATCTTGGCAACAAAATAGTAATTGGGCTTTCTGCACACAGGGATTATAACCTAAATACCTGGTGGCTGCAAAATACACTGGCCATACGTATCAGCAAAATCAAGAAACTACCACAACTTTAATCAATAAAATAATTACTCATGAGCAGGGCATTAGTTATCAGCGGTGGCGGATCTAAAGGGGCTTTTGCCGTAGGCGTATTAAAAAAATTATTTAGTACCTATCCGGAGCTGAAGTTTGACCTATTTGTTGGCACCAGTACGGGATCATTGATAGTGCCATTGGTGGCATTGAATGATATGGATTCTCTTGAAAAATTATACAGCAATCAAAAAACCGAAAACATTGTATTGCAGGGGAGATTGGCTGACAGGATTAATGATGTAAGTATTTTTGACGCCAGTCCGCTGAAGAAGCTGCTGGGAAAAAATTATACCGATCAGCGCTATGATGAAATTATAGCCACCGGAAAAAAATTATTTTTTACCACTACCTGCCTACAGAGTGGGCAACTGGTGGTGTACACAAATAGTGATGAAGCCGGGGATCCTGCAAATTATGAAGTAAAAAAAATTGTAAGTGCCGAGCATTTTCGCCAGGCGGTACTTGCTTCTGCCTGCCAGCCTGTTTTTATGCAACCGGTAAAAGTAAATTTGAGTATCCCTGGCGATCCGGAACAAAATTTTCAATATGTTGATGGTGGTGTGAGGGAATATGCAGGCATTCAAATGGCCATTGATAATGGGGCAACAGAAATTTTCACCATTTTATTATCTCCTGAAAAAGATGGCGGAGAAGATACTGCCGAACTAACCAACCTGTTTTCTATCCTGAGAAAGACCATAGATATTTTTACTGATGATGTAGGCAAAAATGATTTAATAATACCAGAACAATACAATGAAGCATTGCTTTACATAGATGCTGTAAAAAAGAAAATGATACGCAATGGAATCAGCAGCGACCAGGTGAAAGAATTTTTCACTATCCGTGGAAGAGAAAGCCCTTACGAAGATAAAGTGCCAATAAAGATGTACATCTTCAGGCCCAAAGAAACTTTGAATGGCGGCCCGGGAGGATTAAGTTTTGATCCTGCAGCAATGACGGATATGATCAACAAAGGAAATGGAGTAGCGAATGATTTTATTGCTTCCCTTGATCCGGGTGATATTACCTGGGCATAATACATTTTGCACTTCAACTTCACAATAAATAAAAAGGAGCAAGAAATTAATCTTGCTCCTTTTACTATCATTCAATCATTTGCCTATTTGCAAACTGTTTACTCTTCTTCATCAAAACTCATTGCTTCTTTTGTAGTCATCAGCAATTCGTATTCTTCTTTACTGCCTACGATCATATTTTCAAACTCACGTAAGCCTGTACCTGCAGGTATTGGGTGACCGGTAATAACGTTCTCTTTCAAGCCCATCATCAAATCGGTTTTACCCTGTATTGCAGCGGAGCTTAATACTTTGGTGGTTTCCTGGAACGATGCAGCAGATATCCAGCTTTGTGTACCCAACGATGCTTTGGTAATACCCAGCAACAATGGTGAAGAGGTGGCAGGACTTGCATCCCTGTACTCAACCAACTTCTTATCTGCCCTTCTAAGGATAGAGTTTTCTTCCCTTACATCACGGAGCGTAACGATCTGACCAGTTTTTAATTTAGCACTTTCGCCATGTTCAGTAATTACCTTTTTGTCAAAGATGTTATCGTTTTCTGTATTAAATTCTAATTTATCTTCTGTATCACCTTCTAAGAATATGGTATCACCAGCATCTTCAATGGTTACCTTACGCATCATCTGGCGAACAATTACTTCAACGTGTTTATCATTGATCCTTACACCCTGCAAACGGTAAACTTCCTGTATCTCATTTACAACATATTCCTGTACTGCAAACGGGCCTTTAATAGAAAGAATATCTGCCGGTGCAATCTGACCATCACTTAAGGCAGCTCCTGCTTTTACAAAGTCACCATCCTGAACAAGAATCTGGCGTGTTAATGGAACTAAGTATTTTCTTACCACACCATCTTTTGCTTCCACAATGATTTCCCTGTTACCACGTTTGATATTTCCGAAAGCAACCACACCATCAATTTCACAAACTACTGCAGGGTTACCCGGGTTCCTTGCTTCAAACAATTCAGTTACTCTTGGCAAACCTCCCGTGATATCTTTCAATTTGCTTAATACCCTTGGAATTTTCACCATTACCTGCCCACTTCTCACTGCATCACCTTCTTCCACCACAATATGGCTTCCTACTGGTAAGTTATAATTCTTATGTTCTTTGCCTTCAATGATAATAGCCGGCAATTTGGTCTTATCTTTTGTTTCAATTACCACTTTCTCTTTATGGCCTGTTTGTTCATCTGCTTCTTCACGAACAGTAACACCTTCTATCACTGCATCAAACTTAACCGTACCAACAATTTCAGAAACGATAACATTGTTGAACGGATCCCAGGTACAAATGGTATCGCCTTTGGTAACCTTTTGGCCATCCTTTACATTTAAGGTAGCACCGTAAGGAACGTTGTTGGTAATTAATAAACGGTCGTTCTTAACATCCATGATCCTAACCTCACCTGTACGTCCGATAACAACATGTATTTTTTTACCTTCATTATCTTCTGTTGCTACAGTTCGCAATCCATCAAACTGGATAGTACCGTCAAACCTTGCAGGCATAGTAGATTCTACTGAAGCAGAACCGGCCACACCACCCACGTGGAAAGTACGAAGCGTTAACTGTGTACCAGGCTCACCAATTGACTGAGCTGCGATGATACCTACTGCATCACCTTTCTGAGCCAGGTATCCTGTTGCCAGGTTTTTACCATAACATTTTACACAAACACCTCTCTTGCTTTCGCAGGTCAATACCGAACGTATTTCAACTGATTCCAATCCGCTTTCTTCAATTTTTTGTGCTTCATCCTGTGTAATTTCTTCACCGGCTTTTACCAGTAATTCTTCCGTTACCGGATGGAACACATCATGCAAAGAAGTACGTCCTTCAATCCTGTCGCTTAATGGTTCAATAATATCTTCGTTATCTTTTAAAGCTGAAGTAGCAATACCACGAAGGGTTCCGCAATCTTCATCTTTGATTACCACATCCTGTGCAACATCCACCAGCCTACGTGTTAAGTAACCGGCATCCGCTGTTTTCAGAGCCGTATCTGCCAAACCTTTACGGGCACCATGCGTAGAGATAAAGTATTCCAATACATTCAATCCATCTTTAAAGTTGGACAAGATTGGGTTTTCAATAATCTCACTGCCCGATGAACCGGATTTACGAGGCTTAGCCATCAATCCTCTGATACCAGCCAACTGTTTAATTTGTTGTTTACTACCCCTTGCTCCGGAATCAAGCATCATGTACACAGAGTTGAAACCCTGTTTATCTGCTGCCAGCTCTTTAATCAGTGTCTCTGTAATCCTTGTATCCACACGGCTCCAGATATCTACTGTTTGGTTGTAACGTTCATTATTGGTGATTAAACCCATATTGTAGTTTTCCCAAACCTCATCCACTTCGCCGGTTGCATTATCAATCAGTTGCTGTTTAATATCAGGAATGATAAGATCATTAATACTGAAAGACAATCCACCACGGAATGCCATACGGTATCCGAGTGTTTTAATATCATCAAGGAATTTAGCAGTAATAGGAACATTAGTCCATTTAATAATGTCACCAATAATTTCCCTTAAAGATTTTTTGGTTAACAGTGCATTGATGAAGCCAACAGTCTTTGGAACATGCTGGTTAAATATTACACGGCCTACAGTTGTTTCAATCAGTTTGTAAGTAAGTGTACCATCTTCATTCCTGTGGTTTGCCCTTACACGAATGTGTGCATGCAAATCAAGCTGCTGCTCATTGTAAGCAATGATTACTTCTTCAGCAGAGTAGAAAGCTTTTCCTTCGCCTTTTACTTTTAATTCAGGCGTTGATTTTTTACCCTTGGTAATGTAATACAAACCAAGCACCATGTCCTGTGAAGGAAGGGTGATTGGCGTACCGTTCTGTGGGTTCAAAATGTTGTGAGAAGAAAGCATGAGCAACTGGGCTTCCAAAATTGCGGCATGGCTCAAAGGAACGTGTACCGCCATCTGGTCACCATCAAAATCCGCATTGAAGGCAGTGGTAACCAAAGGATGCAATTGTATCGCTTTACCTTCAATCAGTTTTGGCTGGAAAGCCTGGATTGACAAACGGTGAAGGGTTGGTGCCCTGTTCAACATAACAGGATGCCCTTTTAAAATATTTTCCAAGATATCCCAAATCACAGCTTCTTTTTTATCTACCAATTTACGGGCAGACTTCACTGTTTTTACAATACCTCTTTCAATTAATTTACGGATAATAAATGGCTTGAACAATTCAGCAGCCATATCTTTTGGCAAACCGCACTCATGCATTTTCAATTCAGGGCCTACTACAATTACAGAACGGCCAGAATAATCCACACGTTTACCCAACAGGTTCTGACGGAAACGTCCCTGTTTACCTTTCAGTACATCACTCAATGATTTCAATGCACGTCCACCTTCTGCTTTTACTGCATTTGATTTACGGCTGTTATCAAATAAGGAGTCGATCGCTTCCTGCAGCATACGTTTTTCATTGCGCAAGATCACTTCAGGTGCTTTAATTTCTAATAATCTTTTTAAACGGTTGTTACGAATAATAACACGAC
>JAYVLZ010000241.1:0-2332 GCA_043759175.1 Chitinophagaceae bacterium
TAACCAAAACGGCATTCAGGATGCAGGCGAACCCGGCGTAGCTGGTATAACCGTAACCTTGTATGATAATGCAGGCATTGTTGCAGGCACCACAGTAACCGATGCTTATGGTTTTTACCTGTTTGATAACTTAACGCCTGCTACTTACCAGGTTGGTTTTACAGCACCGGCCAATTATAATTTTACAACACAAACCAATAATACAGATAACTCTGTTTTAACTGGTGGAAGCACTGCAGCCAATGGCAGCGATGTAAATGCTACAACAGGAAGAACAGCAAATATTGTTTTAACTGCCGGAGAAATCGAAAGAAATATTGATGCCGGATTAATTTTTAGTCAGCCTGCAACCAATAGTATTGGCGACAGGGTATGGCTTGATACTGATGGCGGTGGTACTCAAAATGGTACCGAGCCCGGTATAAGCGGGGTAACTGTAACTTTATTTGCTGCTGATGGCGTAACCATTGTAGCAACAACAGTAACCGATGCCAATGGTAATTATTTATTTACCGGCTTACCGGCAACTACAAATTATATAGTTGGCATAACACTGCCTGCAGGGTTAACATATACCAGCACTACAGGAACAACAGCAGGTAACGCAACCATTAATAGCGATGTAAGCATAACAACCGGCAAAACAACTTTAATAAATACAGGCGCAGCCGGTAACCAGATAACCGGTATTGATGCCGGATTAATATTAACCAACAATGCAACAGCAAGTTTGGGCGATAAGGTTTGGATAGATTTATCCGGCGGTACAGCCAATGTACAGGATGCCGGAGAACCGGGCCTGGCAAACGTTACAGTAAATCTTTACCGAGATGCCAATAACGATGGATTAATAAACGGAGCCGAAGCCACCACACCTTATTTAACCACCACAACTGATGCTTTTGGAAATTATATATTTAATAATTTACCCGCTATTGCGGTAACAGGAACCAGGTACCAGGTAATTTTTGTATTGCCCGGTGGCTATACATTTGTAACTGCTAATGTAGGTGCAGATGATTTTAAAAACAGTGATGCTACCGCAACCGGCCTTACAAAAGTTTATAAAATAAATCAGGGCCAGCGTAATTTATCTGTTGATGCAGGTGTTACGCAAAACAGCCCGGCCGGTACCGCAAGATTTGGTGACAGGGTTTGGTTTGATGCAAATGCCAATGGCGTACAGGATGCCGGAGAACCGGATATTGCAGGCGTAACAGTAACTTTATACAATAGTGTTGGTGCTGTTATAACCACAACCACCACCGATTTTAACGGATATTACCAGTTTATAAATTTAGCTGCGGCCACTTATAGCGTAGGTTTCAGCAACCTTCCATCCGGGTATAGCTTTACTGCATCAACCGGTACTACATCGGCAGATGCAACTACCAACAGCGATGCAAACCCGGCTACCGGACGTACAGCAAATTTTGCCATTTTAGCAGGACAAAGTTTACAAGGCCTTGATGCAGGTTTAGTTGCAGGCATAGCCAGCGGGCTGGGCAGTATCGGCAATAAAGTATGGTATGATTTACCCGCAGGCACCACGGGTGTGCAGGATGCAGGAGAACTTGGTGTAGCAGGCGTAACAGTAACTTTATTAGATGCAGGCCTGGATGGAATAGTTGGAAATGCAGATGATGGTGCCAGCAGAACAACAACAACAAATGCTTTAGGCGAATATATTTTTACCGGTTTACCGGCAGGAAATTATGCAGTTCAGTTTAGCAACTTACCCGGTACTTATACAGTAACTACTGCAAATGCCGGTATAGATGATGCTTTAGATAGTGATGGTGGTGCAGTTGGCACAGGTGGCGCTCCGGCAGGAGCATCACGTACAGCAGTGTACAACCTGGGCGCAGGAGAAGATAATCTGACGGTTGACCTGGGTTTAATACCACCGGTTAACACCAATACTTTGGGTAATTATGTTTGGTTCGATAAAAACAGCGATGGCATTCAGGACGCTGCTGAGCAGGGATTAGCCGGTGTGATGGTTACGCTTTATAATAATGCAGGAACCGCTATCGCTTTAACTACTACAAATGTAAATGGCGAATACCTGTTTACCGGATTAGCCGATGGCAACTACAGTGTAGGTTTTATCAACCTGCCTGCAGGTTTTGATTTTACATCACAGTCAATTACAAACACTGCTAACGGCAGCGATGCTGACAGAATAAACGGAAGAACAAGTACGGTAACTTTAAATGCAGGCAACCGCAACGACCGCAGCTTAGATGCAGGTTTAATAAGCAGCAGGGCAGCACTTGGTAATTATGTTTGGATGGATAGCAATGGCGATGGAGTACAAACTGCCGGCGAA